>NZ_JBHTST010000038.1:0-56924 GCF_042794995.1 Streptomyces sp. NPDC056503 | reverse complement strand
GGCGGGAGTCGTCGACTCCCGCCCGCCCCTTCGCCCGTCCTCCGGGCGTCCGGCGCTCAGGCCGCCGTCGCCAGCCCCGCCTGCGCGGCGCGCGGCACGAACCGGACGCTCGGGTGGCCGTGGCGCCAGCCCATCGCGAGCCTCAGGTTGCCGACGCGGGCCAGGACGAGGCCGATGACCGCGGCCGCGGCGAGGGAGACCAGGCCGCCGGTGGCGAAGCCGACGCGGGCGCCGTACGTGTCGGTGACCCAGCCGAGCAGCGGCGCGCCGATCGGCGTACCGCCCGCGAAGACCATCATGTAGAGGCTCATCACCCGGCCCCGCATGGCCGGGTCCGTCGCCATCTGGACGGCCGAGTTCGCGGTGATGTTCACCGTGAGGCCGATCATGCCGATGGGGACGAGCAGCAGCGCGAAGAGCCAGAACGACGGCGAGAACGCCGCCATGATCTCCAGGACGCCGAAGACGCCCGCGGCGATCACCAGCATCCGCAGCCGGGTCGAGCCGCGCCGGGCCGCGAGCAGGGCGCCCACGAGGGAGCCGGCCGCCATCAGGGTGTTGAGGAAGCCGTACGCGCCGGCGCCGACGTGGAAGACCTCGCCGGAGAAGGCGGTCAGCCAGATCGGGAAGTTGAACCCGAAGGTGCCGATGAAGCCGACGAGGACGATCGGCCAGATCAGGTCGGGGCGTCCCGCGACGTACCGCAGGCCCTCGCGGAGCTGGCCCTTGCCGCGCGGGGCGCGCTCCACCTTGTGGAGCTCGCTCGTCCGCATCAGCCACAGGGCGGTCAGCGGCGCGAGGAAGGAGAGGCCGTTGATGAGGAAGGCCCAGCCGCTGCCGACCCCGGCGATCAGGACGCCCGCGACGGCGGGGCCGACGAGCCGGGCGGACTGGAAGTTCGCCGAGTTCAGCGAGACGGCGTTGCGGAGCCGGTCGGGGCCGACCATCTCGGAGACGAAGGACTGCCGGGCCGGGTTGTCGACGACCGTCACCATGCCGAGGAGGAAGGCGATCAGGTAGACGTGCCAGACCTGCACCTGCCCGGAGAGGGTGAGCGCGGCGAGCGCGAGACCGCACAGGCCGAGCGCGGCCTGGCTGATCAGCAGCAGGCGCCGCTTCGGGTAGCGGTCGGCGATGACCCCGCCGTACAGGCCGAAGAGGAGCATCGGCAGGAACTGCAGGGCCGTGGTGATGCCTACGGCGGCGGCCGAGCCGGTGAGGCTCAGGACCAGCCAGTCCTGGGTGATCCGGGCCATCCACGTACCGGTGTTGGAGACGATCGCTCCGGTGAAGAAGAGCCGGTAGTTCCGGATCGAGAGCGAGGAGAAGGTCCCCTTGCCCCCACGGGGGTCGGTGGTGGGTTTGTGGACGGGTGCGGAGTCTGCTCCGGGTCCCGTGCTCAAAGTGCGTCGCCTCCTTGGCGCTCGGTTCAGAGATGGGCGAGCTTCTCCAGGACGGGGGCCGCCGCGCGCAGTACGGCCCACTCGTCCTCGTCCAGTCCCTCGGCGAGGGAGGCCAGCCAGGCGTTCCGCCGGCGGCGGGCGTCCTCGAGCATGGCCTCGGCCTGCTCGGTCTGGCTGACCACCTTCTGCCGGCGGTCGTCGGGGTGTGGCTCCAGCCGGACCAGTCCCTTGGCTTCGAGCAGCGCCACGATGCGGGTCATCGACGGCGGCTGTACGTGCTCCTTGCGGGCCAGCTCACCGGGGGTGGCGGAGCCGCAGAGGGCCAGGGTGCCGAGCACCGAGATCTCGGTCGGGCTCAGCGATTCGTCGACGCGCTGGTGCTTGAGGCGCCGGCTCAGCCGCATGACGGACGAACGGATCGCGTTCACGGCCGCGGCGTCGTCGGCGGTGCCGTGGGACAGGTCAGGCATGTATTTAGGCTACCTCATTACTCTCTCTAAAGACCAACCGGGACGCCCCGTGTCGCACGCGTCACGCCCGTCCAGGTCACGGTGCGATATCCATGCATCACCCAAATGAGTGAGTCGGATCCGGAAAGTGACGCAAAGGGGCCCCGGGAGCCCCGACCCTGAACGGCATGGGATCGACAGTGCTCAGCCTGCGCATCGACAGTGAGCTGCTCGACCGGCTCAAGGGTCACGCCGCGAAAAGAGGAATGAGCGTCCAGGACTATGTCGTCCGGACGCTCATTCGGGAGGACTTCGACGAGCGGTTCAAGACCGCCGTCGAGGTGACGCAGAAGTTCTACGGGGAGGGGGCGGAGCCGGAACCTCCCGGCGCCGCCCCCGCCCCGCTCGATCAGGTCAGGCCCAGCGCCGGCATCGCGTAGTAGAAGACGAAGATCGCCGACACGATGTACATGGCCACCGGGACCTCACGGCCCCGGCCGGCCGCGAGACGCAGCACGCTGAAGCTGATGAAGCCGATGCCGATGCCGTTCGTGATCGAGTACGTGAACGGCATCATCGTCATGGCCAGGAAGGCCGGCACCGCGATCGTGTAGTCGGCCCAGTCGATGTCCTTGATCGACCCGGCCAGGATCAGGAAGCCCACCGCGAGCAGCGCGGGGGTCGCCGCCTGCGACGGCACCATGGTCGCGAGCGGCGTGAGGAACAGCGCCACCGAGAACAGACCGCCCGTGACGACCGAGGCGAGGCCCGTACGGGCACCCTCGCCGACGCCCGCCGTGGACTCCACGAAACAGGTGGTGGCCGACGAGGAGGTCGCGCCGCCGGAGGCGACGGCGAGGCCGTCCACGAGCAGGACCTTGTTGATGCCCGGGAAGTTGCCGTCCTTGTCGATCAGCTTGGCCTCGTCGCCGACGCCGAGGATCGTGCCCATGGCGTCGAAGAAGCAGGACAGCAGGACGGTGAAGACGAAGAGGACGCCGGTGAGGATGCCGACCTTCCCGAAGCCGCCGAAGAGGCTGACCTCGCCGACCAGGCCGAAGTCCGGGGAGGCGACCGGGTTGCCGGGCCACTCCGGGGTGGTCAGGCCCCAGGAGGGGACCTCCGCGACCGCGTTGATCACCATCGCCACGATCGTCATGACGACGATCGAGATGAGGATCGCGCCCGGCACCTTGCGGATGATCAGGGCGAGGGTGAGCAGGGTGCCCAGGACGAAGACGAGGACCGGCCAGCCGAGGAGGTGCCCGCCGGTGCCGAGCTGGAGCGGGACGGTGGTGTGCGCGGCGTCGGGGATGCGGGAGACGAAGCCCGAGTCGACGAGGCCGATCAGCATGATGAAGAGGCCGATGCCGATCGCGATGCCCTTGCGCAGGCCGACCGGGACGGCGTTCATGACGCGCTCGCGCAGGCCGGTCGCGACGAGCAGCATCACGACGATGCCGGCGAGGACCACCATGCCCATGGCGTCCGGCCAGGACATCCTCGGCGCGAGCTGGAGGGCCACGACGGTGTTGACGCCGAGGCCGGCGGCGAGGGCGATCGGGACGTTGCCGATGACGCCCATGAGGAGCGTCGAGAAGGCCGCCGTCAGGACGGTGGCCGTGACGAGCTGACCGCTGTCGAGCTGGTGACCGTACATGTCCTTGGCGCTGCCGAGGATGATCGGGTTCAGCACGATGATGTAGGCCATCGCGAAGAAGGTGGCGAAACCGCCGCGGAACTCACGGGCGACGGTGGAGCCGCGCTCGGAGATCCTGAAGTAGCGGTCGAGGGCCGAGGCGGGTTCCTGCGGGACCTGCGGCTCGGGGGCGGAGGCCTTGGCGGCGGCCGTGGTGCTCATGGGAGGGGGTTCCTCTTCGGGAAGGTCCAGAAGTCCTTTTTTGGCGGTTCATATGAAGGAAACCCGCCATAGGCAAACCGTTTCAGTATGAACACATGAACGAGGACGAGTCCATCTCCGCGCGTAGACCCCGAAACGGGCCGCCTAGACTGAGCCGTATGGCGAAGTGGACACCGAAGCACGAGGCACCCGAACCCCTGGAGGGTCCGGTCGTCGGCACGATCACCGGAGGCACGATCCTCTGGTTCGTCCTCTTCCTCGTCCAGCTCCCCTTCTACGGCTGGTTCGCCGACCGCGGCATCACCTCCTGGGTGTGGACCTGCCTGGCCGGCGGCGCCCTCGGCCTGATCGGCATCTGGTACGTCCGCAAGCGCGACGCGGCCATCAAGCGGCACCGGGCGGCGCAGGAGGCGGACGGGGCGACCGCCGCGTAGCACCACGGGACGATTCCGCTCCTCCCCCGGTCGGATCTTCGCCCTTCTCGGCAGGTGAACGGCCGATTCCGGTCGTACCGTCGAGAACATGACGCAGCGGGCGAAGATCGACACGGACGGCGGAGACACCCGCGACACCCCCGTGGAACCCGGACCGCCCGTCGTCCACCGCCCCGCCGGACTGACCGCCGCCGAGGTCGCCGAACGCGTCGCGCGCGGCGAGGTCAACGACGTCCCCGTCCGCAGCTCCCGCTCCACCACCGACATCGTCCGGGCCAACGTCTTCACCCGGTTCAACGCGATCATCGGCGTCCTCTGGGTGATCATGCTGATCGTCGCGCCGATCCAGGACAGCCTCTTCGGCTTCGTGATCGTCGCCAACACCGGCATCGGCATCATCCAGGAGCTCCGCGCCAAGAAGACCCTCGACGGACTCGCCGTCATCGGCGAGGCGAAACCCACCGTCCGCCGCGACGGACGCGCCGCCGGGATCTCCACCTCGGAGATCGTCCTCGGCGACCTCATCGAGCTCGGCCCCGGCGACAAGGTCGTCGTCGACGGCGTCGTCGCCGAGGCCGACAGCATGGAGATCGACGAGTCCCTCCTCACCGGCGAGGCCGACCCCGTCGTCAAACGCCCCGGCGACCTCGTCATGTCCGGCTCCTTCGTCGTCGCCGGCGGCGGCGCCTTCACCGCCACCAAGGTCGGCCGGGAGGCGTACGCCGCGCAGCTCGCCGAGGAGGCGTCACGCTTCACCCTCGTCCACTCCGAGCTGCGCTCGGGCATCTCCACGATCCTCAAGTACGTGACGTGGATGATGGTGCCGACCGCGATCGGCCTGATCATCAGCCAGCTCGTCGTCAAGGACAACGACCTCAAGAACTCCATCGCCCGGACCGTCGGCGGCATCGTCCCGATGATCCCCGAGGGACTCGTCCTGCTCACCTCGGTCGCCTTCGCGATCGGCGTCATCCGGCTCGGCCGGAAACAGTGCCTGGTGCAGGAGCTGCCGGCGATCGAGGGCCTGGCCCGGGTCGACGTCGTCTGCCTCGACAAGACGGGCACGCTCACCGAGGGCGGCATGGACGTCACCGAGGTCCGCGTCCTGGACGGCGCGGACGAGGCGTACGTGCACAAGGTGCTGGGCGCCCTCGGCGAGTCCGACCCGCGCCCCAACGCCTCCCTCCAGGCCGTCATCGACGCCTACCCCGACGCCGAGGAGTGGCGGTGCACCGAGTCGCTGCCGTTCTCCTCGGCCCGCAAGTACAGCGGCGCGGCGTTCAGCGAGGGCGACGGCGAGGAGTCCACCTGGCTGCTGGGCGCCCCCGACGTCCTCCTCCCGCCCGGCGACCCGGCCCTCGCCGACATCGACCACCTCAACGAACAGGGCCTGCGGGTCCTCCTCCTCGCCCGTACGGTCCACGAGCTCGACTCCCCCGACGTCGCCAAGGACGCCCGGGCCACCGCCCTCGTCGTCCTCGAACAGCGGCTGCGGCCCGACGCGGCCGACACCCTCGCCTACTTCGCCGACCAGCACGTGGCCGCGAAGGTCATCTCGGGCGACAACGCCGTCTCGGTCGGCGCGGTCGCCGGCAAGCTGGGCCTGCCCGGCGCCGCCGACACCGTCGACGCCCGCACCCTCCCCGCGGACCGGGAGGAGATGGCGAAGGTCCTCGACGAGAACGCGGTCTTCGGCCGGGTCACCCCGCAACAGAAGCGGGACATGGTCGC
Organism: Streptomyces sp. NPDC056503; assembly: GCF_042794995.1. Lineage (NCBI taxonomy): Bacteria > Bacillati > Actinomycetota > Actinomycetes > Kitasatosporales > Streptomycetaceae > Streptomyces > Streptomyces sp. NPDC056503. The sequence goes on along the minus strand of NZ_JBHTST010000038.1, from coordinate 51,046 downwards.
GGCGCTCCAGTCCCACGGGCACACGGTCGCCATGACCGGCGACGGCGTCAACGACGTCCTCGCCCTGAAGGACGCGGACATCGGCGTCTCCATGGGCTCGGGCTCGGAGGCGACGCGGGCCGTCGCCCAGATCGTCCTCCTGAACAACTCCTTCGCGACCCTCCCGTCGGTGGTGGCGGAGGGCCGCCGGGTCATCGGCAACATCACCCGGGTGGCGACCCTCTTCCTCACGAAGACGGTCTACTCGGTCCTCCTGGCGATCCTGGTGGTGGTCAGCCAGATCGAGTACCCCTTCCTCCCCCGGCACCTGACCCTCCTGTCCACCCTGACGATCGGCGTCCCGGCCTTCTTCCTCGCCCTCGCCCCCAACAAGGAACGCGCCAGGCCGCACTTCGTCCGCCGCGTCATGCGCTACGCGATCCCCGGCGGCGTCGTGGCGGCGGCCGCCACCTTCACCACCTACCTCCTGGCCCGCCACCACTACACGGGCCCGGACGCGCTGGGCGCCGAGACCAGCGCCGCGACCCTCACCCTCTTCCTCGTCTCCATGTGGGTCCTCGCGATCATCGCCCGGCCCTACACCTGGTGGCGGGTCGCCCTGGTGGCCGCCATGGGCGGCGCCTTCCTCCTCGTCCTCGCCGTCCCCTGGCTCCAGGACTTCTTCGCCCTCAAGCTCGTGGGCACGACCATGCCCTGGGCGGCCGTGGCCGTCGCGGCGGCGGGAGCGGCCCTCCTGGAGGTCGCCTGGCGCTGGGTCGACCGCCGGTTCCCGGCGTAGCGCCGCACCCGCCGGGGCGCGTCAGTCGAACCAGCGGTCGCGGGCCAGTTCGTCCGTGCGGGTGGGGTCCTCCAGGAGGGCCGCCACCTCGAAGCGGCGGGGCCACTGCCGGGTGGCCCAGGCCAGGGCGGCGGCCACGCCCTCCAGGGTGGCGGCGTGGAGGGTGCCGTCCGGGGTGAGCCGCCAGTCCAGCTCGGTGCCGCCGGCCCGGAGCTCCTCGTGTTCGACGTAGGTGGCGGGGGTGGACGGGCCGAGGAGGGCGTGGACGGAGGCCGGGACCTCGTGCTCCTCGCCTTCCGTCGTCACCGCCGCCGCCATCGCCTCGCTGAGGCGGCGGACCTGGAAGAGGTCCGCCAGGTCGGCCGCCCGCGACGGGGAGACCGGGAGGAGGGGGAGTCCGGCCGTGAGCGGGAGGAGGTCGGGGGCGTCCGCCACCAGGGCCTCGGAGGCGTCCACGACCACCAGCTCGCCGTCCACCACCGCGCGGAGCTCGTCCGGGAGGGTGACCTGGTCGGGGTCCAGGTCCGCCAGGGCCGTGTAGAGGGCGTGCAGCTGGGCGCCGGTGACCTCGCGGGACGGGTCGGCCAGACGGCCGAGGAGCTCCGCCGCGCCGCCCGGCTCGTCGAGGAGGGCGGGGACGGAGGTGCGGACGCCGAGGGCCCGCAGGACCTGCTCGTCCTCGAAGCCGGTCGCGTCGGCGGGGTCGTACAGGCCGGCGAGGAGCGGGTCCGAGCCCTTCGCGCGGAGCCCCGCCGGGCGGCGCCCGTCGAGGACCGGGTGGTCGCGCAGCCACCAGGCCGTGTAGGAGAGGACCGTCTCCGTGGTGCCGTCCGGGAGGAGGACCCGTACGGGCTGGATCAGGGCGTCCCGGTACGGCGGCCGGGCGAGCAGCGCCAGCGCGTGCGGCCAGGCGTCGTCGTCGACCAGGTCCAGGTCCCGCACCGCCACGATCTCCGTCGCCACCGGCGGCACCACGGTCGCCGGCAGCCGGTCGAGGACGTCCTCGCACCACACGTCGACCGCTTCGAGCAGGCCCGCGTCGTCCGGCTCCGGGTAGTCGCCCACCCGGGGCTCCAGGTCGTCGGGGTCGAGGACCAGGTCGTTGGCGCGGACCAGCGCGAAGTTCGCGAGGACACCGCAGGCGGCGAGCGGACCCGGGCCCCAGCGGTCGGCCAGGTCGGTGTCGACGTAGGCGAGTTCACCCTCACGCATGACGGCCGCGAACGGCGAGTCGGGCATGACGAGCTCGCCCGCGGGCGCCGGCTCGCCGTCCTCGTCGGGGAGGGCGAGCGCGCCGAGCCACGGCTCGTCGCCGGGCTCCAGCCCCGCGTCCCGCACGAGACCGAGGACCGTCTCCACCAGTTCGTCCGCGTCCAGCTCCGGCGCGTCCAGGTCCCACATGTCGGCCGATTCGAGGGAGAGCGCGACCGCCCCCCGCACCTGGGGGGTCGTCAGGACCGCGTGGGGCGTGGCCGGGAGGGCCCCCAGCTTCTCCAGGAGCGGGTGGACGGCCTCCGGGTGCGCCACCTTCAGACCGAGCCGGGACAGCTCCGCCGGGGTGCCCTCCTGCGGCAGCAGGACCAGGCGCGGCCCGATGGCCGTCCGGCCCGAGTCCAGCGGCACCGGCAGGCCGGTCAGCCGCTCCGGGTCCACCCCGGCGAGGGAGTCGTACAGCCGCCGCCACCAGCCCGGCGCCCGCTCCACGCCCGCGAGCCGGTCCACCGCCTCCGTCAGCGGCACCCGGCCCACGCCGAGCGTCCGCAGCTCGGGGCGGCGCTCCAGGCCCGCCGGGAGCAGCCCGGGGAACACCTCGGCCAGGACCGCGACCGTCTCCGCGCCCGCGCCCTCGACGACCTCCGCCTCGATCGGCCGCAGCGCCGGAAGCTCCTCCGTCGGCGCCGCCGGCGCGAGGAACGCGACGCGCGGCAGCCGGTCCAGGATCGCCTCGCGCAGCGCCCCGTCGAGCGGGCCCTTGCCGAGCGGGCCGGGCACCAGGTCGAGCGCACCGCTCGTCACCGGCCGCCAGTCGGCGAGGAGTTCGGCGTACGCGTCGGCCGCCCGCTGCACCAGGAAGTCCGTCAGCGGCCCCGGTGCCGGGTGGCGGCGGGCCGTGTCCAGCGGCAGCGAGGCGATCAGCAGGGCGGGGATGCCGAGCGGCTCGTCGGTGGGCGTCGGCGCGTGCACGACGGGCGCGGTGCGCGGGTAGCGGGGGGCGCCGGCGCCGTCCACGGGGACGGCCCAGGTGACCGACCAGTGCGGGCGGAGCCGCTCCTCGACCGGGCGGTCCGCGAGGAGGCCGGCGTCGAGCGGGCCCGTGTGGGTGACGGTCCGCCAGCGGTGCGGGCCCTCGGCGGCCGAGTCCTCGATCCGGACGTACCCGTCCGCCTCGGAACGGGTCAGCGTGCGTACCCCTTCCGGGGTCTCCACGACGATCTCGGAGAGACCCGGAAGAGTGAGCAGCAGCGCGTCGTCGACGGTGGCGAGGAGCCGCTCGGCGAGGCCGTGCGCGGCGCCGTCGCGGAGCGGGAGGACGACGACCGTGTCGTACCCCTCCGGCGCGGTGCCCTCGGCGGGCAGCGGCAGCCTCAGGAGCGGTACGTGGCCGTCCCTGCGGCGCAGTTCGTCGCCGAGGCCCGGGACGTGGCGGGCCACGTCGGCGGTCAGCTCGCGGGCCTCCGCGAGGGCCCAGCGGACGCCGCCGTGCCGGCCCAGGAGGGCGGGCTCGTCGGAGACCGCGAGGACGGCGGCGAAGCCGACGCCGAAGCGGCCGACGGCCGTCTCCGTGTCCCGCTCGGTCCGCTTCGCGGAGGCGCGGAGCGTGGACAGCGACTCGACGCCGGTCGCGTCGAGCGGGGCACCGGTGTTGGCGGCGGCCAGCACCGCGGGGCTGTCGGCGTCCGCCGGGTGCAGGGTCAGCCGGAGCCGGCCGGTCACCCCGCCGCGGGCGGCCGCGTCGGCGGCGTTCTGGGCGAGCTCGACGACGAGGCGGTCGCGGTAGCCGCCGAGGGCGAGGTCCTCCTCGGCGTTCGCGTCCTCGCGGAAGCGGGCCGGGGAGGCGGTCCAGGCGTCCAGGACGCCTCTGCGGAGCCGCGCGGTACCGAAGGGGTCGCTTCCGTCGGTCGTCGTCCGGACGGTGACGCTCACGTATGACTCCACTCTGCTGTGACGGTCCTTCGGTCCCGCGCCGAAGTTACCGCGCCCCGACCGCCGCGCTCGCGACCCCTCCGAGAACCCCCTGCCCACGCCGAAGGACCCCGGCGCCCACGCCCGCGGGTCCGGAACCGGCACGGAACCGGCACGGAACCGGCCCCGCGGCCGCCGAAGCGGGCCGCGCCGGTCCGGGCGCCGCCACCGTGCGGGCAGCTGCTCCGCGGGGCCGAAGGGGGCCGTCAGGGGGCGTCAGGGGGCGTCAGAAGGCCGCCAGGGGGTCGTCAGAGAGTCGTCCTTGAGGGGAAAGGCCCGGCACAACGGCCCCCCGGTGCGGCCGCACGTGTGCGGGGCGTCCGGGCGCGGGAACCCGGGCCCGGCGCGGAGCGCCGTTCCGTCGCTCCCGCCTTCCCCCCGGGCCCGTCGCCCCGGGCCCCGTCACCCCGGCGGGACGGACGCCCGCGACGGAGCGGCCGGGGCCCCGTGGGTCAGGAGTGGCCCAGGTCCGAGGTGGTGGTGTCCTCGGGGACCGTGCTGCCGGAGTCCGTCGGGGGGCGGAGGGGGAAGGGGTCCGTGGCGGTGGAGTCCAGGACGGGCGGGGCCGGCCGGGGCGGCGTCGGCATGACGGCCGCCTCGGAGTGACCGCCGCAGCCGTACGCGAGGGAGACCACGCGCCCGTCCGCCGGGGACAGTTCGTTGGCGCAGAGGCCGAAGGACTGGCCCAGGGAGCCGGACAGGGGAATCAGGAAGGCGCAGGACTGGCAGGTCGCCGGGGCCGCCTGGGCCATGGGCGTGCGGGGGCCGAAGGAGTCGTCCCAGCGGTCCGCCGCGATCCGGAGGCCGTACCGGGAGAGGACGCGCGCCCGGCCCATGCCGAGCTCCTCCGCGACCGCCGCGATCGCACCGCGCGTCGGCACGCGGTCGGTGATCTCGGCGTCCTCCACATCGAGGTGGTCCGCGAGGTCGGTGGAGAGCGCGGAGTTCGGCGGCGGGGCGTCCTCGCCGGTGTAGCCGGGCTCCAGGCGCGGGTCGTCCTGCTCGGTCGGCAGGAGGTCGCCGGGGCCGAGGTCGCCGGGGCGCAGCCGCTCGCTCCACGGCACCCATTCGGGCGCGAGGAGGGCGTCGGAGCCGGGCAGCAGGACGGTTTCGTCAAGCGTGACGTTCTTGGCCCGGGAGGCACGGGTGACGGTGACGGCCCAGCGCCAGCCGCGGTAACCCGGCTCCTTGCACTCGAAGTAGTGCGTGACGACCCGGTCGCCCTCCGCGACGACACCGGAGTGTTCGCCGACGACGCCGGGGGCGGCGGCCTCCTCGGCCGCCTCCCGCGCGAGGTCTACGGCCTCGGCGCAGAGGCGGTCGGGGGCCGGGGTACGCGTGGCTCGCGGGGCACGCGGGGTACGGTCTCGCGTCGTCGCAGCACTCACAGGTCTCGCTTCTCTCCTACGCCGTCTCACGGGTGCGCCGGCCGAGGTTCGGGAGCGAGGCTCCGGGAGCGGGGCGGGCGGAGCGGACCTGAGGGCCGCATCGACGTCCGCACCCGACCGGTCTCACATGTCTCGGGCACACCTATCGTCATCCATTCTGCGGGATGCCGAAGGGGCGCGCGGCCGAAAGGAACCGCCGGTGGCGCGCTACGCACGCTACCCCGTTCGCGGGCCTGGGCCCACCTGCGCGCCCCAAGTGACCCGGATCAGGCCTCCGAGCCGCCGCCCCGAGCGGGCTCCCGGACCGCCCGGGGACGCCCTCGAAACTCCCTCTACCGCCCTCGAAACCGCCTCCGCACGCCCCCGTGACCGCCTCCACGCGCCCCCCGCGGCCGCCTCCGTGCCGTCTCCGCGTCCGCCTCCGCCCGTCCCCGTGCCCGCCCCCGTACCGGTGTGTCCTTCCGGGTCCCCGACACCCCGGGGCCCGTCGGCTCGGTTCGGGCGGGCCCGGGTTGGGGCACTATGAGGTGGTGGCAGCCGCACGGTCCTCCGGTCGATCCCACGATCGTCCCGGGCCGCTCCGCAGAGCGGGCCGGACGGTGGGGCGTGCTCTGCACCTGCCGTTCACGGGGACCGCGAAGGGGATCCGGCGGGCGACGCACGCGCACGGCGCGGGCGAGTCGGGGCTCGGAAAGCTGATCGAGCTGCACGCGGTGAACGGCGCCGGGGACGTGATGATCACCGTGGCGCTCGCGTCGACCGTCTTCTTCTCCGTGCCGACCGACGAGGCCCGCGGGCGGGTCGCGCTCTACCTCGCCATCACCATGCTTCCCTTCACACTCCTCGCGCCCGTCATCGGGCCACTCCTCGACCGGCTGCCGCACGGGCGGCGGGCGGCGATGGCGGCGGCGATGCTCACCCGGGCGGTGCTGGCCGTGCTGATGTCGGGCGCCGTCGCGACCGGCGGGATCGAGCTGTATCCGGCGGCGCTCGGCGTGCTCGTGGCGTCGAAGGCGTACGGGGTGGTGCGCAGCGCCGTGGTGCCCCGGCTGCTGCCCCCCGGCTTCTCGCTGGTGAAGGCGAACTCGCGGGTGACGCTCGCCGGGCTGCTCGCCACCGGCATCGCCGCGCCGATCGGGGCGGGGCTCCAGCTGGTCGGGCCCCGCTGGCCCTTGTTCGGGGCGTGCGCGCTGTTCCTGCTGGGGGCGTACTGGGCGGTCCGGATGCCGCACAAGGTGGACTCGGCGAAGGGCGAGCGCCGTGCGCACCTGCTGACGCACGGCGAGAAGAAGCCGAGTCTGCGGACGGTGGGGCCGGCGGTGCTGCACGGGCTCCAGGCGAACGCGGCGCAGCGGATGCTCTCCGGGTTCCTGATCTTCTTCCTGGCGTTCCTGCTGCGCGAGCATCCGCTGTCGGGGCAGTCGGCGGCGGTGTCGCTGGGGATCGTGGGCGTGGCGGCGGGGGTGGGGAACGCGTGCGGGACGGCGGCCGGCTCGCTGCTGCGGGACCGGGGGCACCGGCCGGAGGTGATCATCGCGGTGATGATCACGACGGTGCTCGCGGCGGCGATCTGCACCGCCGTCTTCTTCGGCGGGGTGATGGTCGCGGTGCTGGGCGCGGTCGCGGGGCTCACGCAGGCCCTGTCGAAGCTGTCCCTGGACGCCCTGATCCAGCGGGACGTGCCGGAGGTCGTACGGACCTCGGCGTTCGCCCGCTCGGAGACGGCGCTCCAGATGGCGTGGGTGGTGGGCGGCGCGCTCGGCATCGCGATGCCGCTGAACGGGACGGTGGGGATGGCGGTGGCCGCCGGCTTCCTGACGATCGGCGTCCTCCTCGCCGTGCGGGGCCTGCTGTCGTCGCGCGGGCCGGGCGCGTCGGACCGGACACCGCGGGCGAAGGTGGCCTGAGGTGCCCGCGTATCGGGCCCGGTGCGCGGCACGCCGTACCCCCGCGTGGCAGCGGCGCGGCGGCCCGATAGCCTTCGGCTCATGACCGTTGCGTTCTTCTCCGGCTCGCGCCGCCGGGCCGCCGTCGCCCTCGGGGCCGTCTCCGCCGGGCTCCTCGTCCTCACCGCCTGCGAAAAGCCGACTCCGATCGCGACCGTCACGGTCGGGACCGAATCGATCAATTCCGAGGCCTCCTGCTACAACGACGGCGACCCCATCAAGGAGTCCGACGTCCAGAAGTGCCTCAACAAGAAGGCCGAGAAGTCGATCACCGTCGCCATGGACGACAAGATCCGCTTCGGTGTGGACCCGTCGATCGCCGACAACGGCTGGACCATCTTCCTCGGCGGCCAGCAGGCCGAGCCCGAGCCGTACAAGAAGACGTACCGGACCATCCCGGCCAGCGCGTTCTTCTCCAGCCAGACCGGCGAGAGCACCGACGAGACGCAGGTGACGATCGTCGAGAACACCGGCAAGACGCTCACCGGCATCTGGCACTTCAAGCTGAAGAAGGAATCCTGATCCTCCGGTGCCCCACCGGATCCTGATCGTGACGGCCGTGACGGCGGAGGCCGACTCCGTCGCCGGCGGTCTCGCGACCCTCGCCCGCCCGGGCGGGGAGCTCTCCGTGCCGGGCGGACTCGTGCTGCGCCGGTACGCGGCGGAGCACGGCGGCGCCGACGTCCTCGTCGGCGGGGTCGGGCCCGCCGCCGTCGCCGCCGCGACGGGCGCCGCGCTGACCCGGGCCGCACTCGCCGGCGAGCCGTACGGGCTCGTCGTCTCCGCCGGGATCGCCGGCGGCTTCCCCGGCCGCGCCCCGCTCGGCTCGCTCGTCGTCTCCGACGCGATCGTCGCCGCCGACCTGGGCGCCGACACGCCCGAGGGGTTCGTCCCCGTCGAGGAGCTGGGCTTCGGCCGCTCCGTCCACCGCGTCCCGGACGCCCTCACCGCGCCCGCGGCCGCCGCCCTCGCCGCCGCCGGACTCCCGCACACCACCGGCGCCGTGCTGACCGTCTCCACCGTCACCGGCACCGCCGACCGGGCCGCCGCCCTCGCCGGCCGCCACCCGGGGGCCGCCGCCGAGGCCATGGAGGGCTTCGGGGTCGCCGAGGCCGCCGCGGCCCACGGCGCCGCCGTCCTCGAACTGCGGGCCGTGTCGAACGCCGTCGGGCCCCGCGACCGCGCCGCCTGGCGCATCGGCGACGCCCTGGAAGCGCTGCGGCGGGCCGTGACCGTACTCGACACCGCCTTCTGGGAGGCACGGCCGTGCAGCTGAAGATCGCCTACTCGCCCTGCCCGAACGACACCTTCGTCTTCGACGCCTGGGCCCACGGCCGCGTCCCCGGCGCCCCGCACCTCGACGTCACCTTCGCCGACATCGACGTCACCAACGGCTGGGCGGAGGGCGGCACCGACGGACACGACGTCCTGAAGGTCTCGTACGCCGTCCTGCCGTGGATCCTCGACGAGTACGCGCTGCTGCCCTGCGGCGGCGCCCTCGGCCGGGGCTGCGGCCCGCTCGTGCTGACCAGGGAGGCCGGGACCGGCGCGGACCTCGCCGGGAAGACGGTCGCCGTGCCGAGCGAGCGCTCGACCGCCTACCTCCTCTTCCGGCTGTGGGCGGCCGAGACGGTGCCCGGAGGCGTCGGCGAGGTCGTCGTGCTGCCGTTCCACGAGATCATGCCCGCGGTCCGGGACGGGAAGGTCGACGCGGGGCTCGTCATCCACGAGGCCCGCTTCACCTACAAGTCCTACGGACTCCACTGCCTCGCCGACATGGGCGAGCACTGGGAGTCCACCACCGGGCTCCCGATCCCGCTCGGCGCGATCGTCGCCCGGCGCTCGCTCGGCGCGGAGACGCTGCGGCTGCTCGCCGACTCCGCCCGGCGCTCGGTGCGGATGGCCTGGGACGACCCGGTCGCCTCACGGCCGTACGTGATGGAGCACGCGCAGGAGATGGACCCGAAGGTCGCCGACCAGCACATCGGGCTCTACGTCAACGAGTTCACCGCCGACCTCGGCGAGGCCGGCTACGCGGCGGTCCGGGGGCTGCTCACCCGGGCCGCGGCCGAGGGACTGGTACCGCCCCTCGGCCCGGACGCGCTGTCCTTCCCCTGACGGGGCGGGGGACCGGGCGTCCGACCGGACGGGATCAGACGTCGAGCTGGTCCGCGACCGCCCGCAGCAGGCCCGCGATCTTCTTGCCGGCCGCCTTGTCGGGGTACCGGCCGCGCTCCAGCATCGGCGTGATGTTCTCCAGGAGCGTCGTCAGGTCCTGGACGATCGACGCCAGCTCGTCGGGCTTGCGGCGCTGCGCCGCCGCCACCGAGGGCGTCGGGTCGAGGATCGCCACCGAGAGCGCCTGGTCACCCCGCTGACCCGCGACGACGCCGAACTCCACCCGCTGGCCCGGCTTCAGTGCGTCGACCCCGGCAGGGAGCACCGACGAGTGCACGAACACGTCACCGCCGTCGTCGCGGGAGAGGAAGCCGAAGCCCTTCTCGCTGTTGAACCATTTGACCTTGCCGGTAGGCACGTCTGTCCTCGTCCTCGTTGACTCGTCGGGGTAAAGGAAACAGCGGGTCGACAACGGCCCGCCGGCACCAAGGCTAATGCTCCGGGGGCCCGTGACAAGACGCCGCCGAAGTGTCGCCACGGCCAGGGAACTACCCTGACGGGATGCGCAGTGAAACCCGTACAGGACCGGTGGACGATTCCGCGCCGGGCGACGGACTCGTCAAGGCGGGCGTCGTCGTCTTCGCGGTCGGGGCGGTCGCGACGCTGGTCACCGTGGCCCCGCTCCTCCTCGGTACCGATCCCTTCCCGACCGTCGCCTATCTGGTGTCGATGCTGATGGGCGTCGGTTTCGCGCTCGCCGCCGCCGGAGTGCTCCGGTCGGTCGCGGCCCAGCGGCGGCAGGCCCGGCAGGGGCAGCGGGCGGCCTAGGCCGTCTCTTTCGGATCTTGCCGGGCTCGCGACTCCCCCAGCTACCGCTGGGAGGTGCCCCCATGCGCACGCACGCTCGCCGCGTTGTCGTCGGTCGCCGATGTCCCCCAGCTACCGCTGGGAGGTGCCCCCACCGCATGGACTCCCTCCTCCGCCTTGCGAGCGCACGCACCAGACGCCGCTCCCTGATCCGGCCAGATCCGAAAGAAACGGCCTAGCCGAGGTACCGCTCCCACCAGGTACGGAAGTCCGTCAGGTCCTTGAGGACCACGTCGGCCCCGGCCTCGCGGAGCTCGTCGGGGGCGCACGGGCCGGTCGCGACGGCGACCGACAGGGCGCCGGCGGCCTTCGCGCCGCGCACGTCGCCGACGTGGTCGCCGACGTACACCGAGGCGCCGTGGGCGCGCAGCGCCTCCGCCTTGGCCTCGGCGAAGAGACGGCCGACGACGGCGTCCGGCTCGATGCCCAGGTGGGCGAAGTGCCGGTGCGCGTCGGGGGCGTTCTTGGCGGTGACGACGATCGCCCGGCCGCCGGCCTCCCGGACCGCGTCGAGGGCGTCGCGGGCGCCGGGCATGGGGACGGTCGGCTCGATGGCGTACTCGGGGTAGAGGGCGCGGTAGCGGGCGGTCATCTCGGTGACCTGCCCGGCGGGCACCCAGTGGGCCATCTCCTGCTCCAGCGGCGGGCCGAGGCGGGTGACGACGAGGTCGGCGTCGACCTCGACGCCGTACTTCTCCGAGAAGGCCGTGAAGGCGGCCTTGATGCCCGGGCGGGTGTCGAGGAGGGTCAGGTCGAGGTCGAACCCGACCGTGAGCGGGCCTGCGGATACGTTCGTCGTCATGGGGGACATTGTGCCCGGGTGTTCGAATATGGCTGCTGTTTACACTGAGGCCGGGCCACGGCGACTGAGCCAAGGCTTTCCTTACCGGACCTCCCGCCCCGATGCTCGATGGGTGCTCATGACAGCCGCTTTCCGTTCCAGACGGGTCCTCGCGACCTCGGCGGCCGTCGTCGCCCTGCTCCTCGCCGTCCTCCTCAGCCTCGCCGTGGGCGCCCGGGCCATCGCGCCCGGCACCGTCCTCGACGCGCTCCTGCACGGCGGGACCGGCGACGACGCCGAGGTGGTGCGCCAGCTCCGCGTGCCCCGGACCGTCATCGGGCTGATGGTCGGCGCCGCCCTCGCGCTCGCCGGCACCGCCCTCCAGGGCATCACCCGCAACCCGATCGCCGACCCCGGCATCCTCGGCATCAGCCAGGGCTCCTCGGTCGCCGTCGTCCTCGCCATCGCCTTCCTCGGCGTGCACGACCTCTCCGGCTACGTGTGGTTCGCCTTCGCCGGCGCCGCGCTCGCCTCGGTCGCCGTGTACGCGATCGCCTCCAGCGGCCGGGGCGGCGCCACACCGGTGAAGCTGGCCCTCGGCGGCGCCGCGATCAACGCGCTGCTGCTGTCGGTGACGACCGGCGTGCTCACCACGAAGGCGGCGGCGCTCGACGAGTTCCGGTTCTGGCAGACCGGCTCCCTCGACGGGCGGGACGCGGCCACGATCGCGCAGATCTGGCCGTTCCTGCTGGCCGGCGCCGTGCTGGTGCTGTCGGTGGCGCGCGGCCTGGACGCGCTCGCGCTCGGCGAGGACGTCGCCAGGGGACTCGGGCAGAAGGTCGCGACCGTCCGGATCGTCGGCGGGCTCGGCGCGACCGTCCTCACCGGCGCGGCCGTCGCCGCCGCTGGCCCCATCGCCTTCGTCGGCCTCGCCGTCCCGCACATCGCCCGGGCCGTCGTCGGCTCCGACCACCGGTGGGTGCTGCCGATGGCCGCGCTGATCGGGCCGGTGATGGTGCTGGTCGCGGACGTCGCCGGCCGGATCGTCTTCCCGCCGGGCGAAGTACCCGCCGGGGTCATGACCGCGCTCATCGGGGTGCCGTTCCTGGTGACGCTCGTACGCCGGAAGGCGGTGCCGGCGTGAGCCTCACGAAGACCGGCGGGGCCACCGCCACCGCCGCCGTCCCCGCCCGGCCCGCCGGGTACGGGCTCCTCCGCCTCGGCCCCGCCTCCTTCCTCGTCCACCGGCGGTCGGTGCTCGCCGCCGCGGTGCTGCTCCTGCTCCTGGCCGCGGTCTCGGTCGCGTACCTCTGCGTCGGCGAGCGGACCATCGCCCCCGGCGAGGTCCTCACGATCCTCACCGGCGGCGACTCCCCCGCCGCGTTCGTCGTCGAGGAGCTGCGCGCGCCGCGGCTCGTCACCGCCCTCTCCGTCGGCGCCGCCTTCGGGATCGCCGGCGCGCTCATCCAGACGGTCGCCCGCAACCCGCTCGCCTCGCCCGACATCATCGGCATCAGCCAGGGCGCGGGCGCGGTCACCGTCGCCGCGATGACCTTCGGCCTCGCCTCGTACACGGTCCTGCCGTACCTGTCGATCGCCGGCGGCGTCCTCGCCGCCGCGCTCGTGTACCTCTTCGCCTGGCGCGGCGGGCTGCACGCCACCCGCTTCGTCCTCATCGGCATCGGCTTCGCCATCGCGCTCCGGTCCCTCATCACCCTCTTCATGACCAAGGGCGACTACCTCGTCGCCCAGCAGGCGCAGATCTGGATGACCGGCTCGCTCAACGGACGCGGCTGGGAGGAGTCGGCGCCGGTCCGCTGGACGCTGCTGCTGATGCTGCCCGCCGTGCTGTGGGCGGCCCGCGCCCAGCGGACCGTCTCCCTCGACGACTCCACGGCCACCGCCCTCGGCGTCCGGCTGGGACGGGTCCGGCTCGGGCTCGTCGCGGTGGGCGTGGTGCTGGCCTCGGTGGCGACCGGGGTCGCCGGGCCGGTCGACTTCGTCGCGCTGCTCGCCCCGCAGATCGCCCGCCGGGTGACGCGCACCGCGCAGATCCCGCTGTTCTGCTCGGCGCTCCTGGGCGCGCTGGTCGTCGTCACCGCCGACCTCCTCGGGCGGCGGCTGTTCTCACCGGTGGAACTGCCGGTGGGTGTCCTCACGGCGGCGGTCGGCGCCCCGTATCTGATCTGGCTCATCGTCCGGAGCCGCACGGGAGAGAAGGCATGAGCAGACTGACGGCCCGCGGGCTGACCCTCGCCTACGAGAGCCGGGTCGTCGTGGAGGACCTCGACCTGGCGATCCCCGACGGGCGGGTGACCGTCATCGTCGGCCCCAACGCCTGCGGCAAGTCGACCACCCTGCGGGCGCTCGGCCGGCTCCTCAGGCCGGCCCGGGGCGCGGTCCTGCTCGACGGGGAGGAGCTGGCGAAGCTGCCGACGAAGCGGATCGCCCGCTCGATCGGCCTGCTGCCGCAGACGCCGGTCGCGCCCGAGGCGATCACGGTCGCGGACCTCGTCGCGCGCGGACGCCAGCCGCACCAGGCCTGGTGGAAGCAGTGGTCGGAGGAGGACGAGCGGGCGGTCACGGAGGCGATGGCCCGCACGGACGTCGCCGACCTCGCCGACCGCTCGGTGGACGAGCTCTCCGGCGGCCAGCGGCAGCGCGTCTGGATCGCGATGGCCCTCGCGCAGGAGACCGACCTGCTGCTCCTCGACGAGCCGACCACCTACCTGGACATCGCGCACCAGGTGGAGGTCCTGGACCTGGTGCGCCGCCTCAACCGCTCGCGCGGGCGGACGGTGGTCCTGGTCCTCCACGACCTGAACCAGGCGGCGCGGTACGCGGACCACCTCATCGCCATGAAGGCGGGCCGGGTGGTGGCGCAGGGCGCCCCGTCCGACATCGTCACCGACGCGATGGTCCACGACGTCTTCGGCCTCCCCGCGGTGGTCGTACCCGACCCGGTGACGGGCTCCCCGCTGGTGGTACCGGGAGCACCGTGGAGCGCCGAGTAGTCCGGCACCATGCCGTGGGACGCCGGGTGGTGCGGCACCGCGCCGTGGAGCGCCGGGTGGTGCGGCACCGCGCCGGGGCGACCCGGCGACCGCACGGTGGGACGCCGGGTAGTGCGGCACCGCGCCAGGTGGTCCGGCGACCGCACCGTGGGACGCCGGGTCGGCCCGGCGTCGTGTCATCCGCGGCGGGCGCGCAGCAGGAGGTAGCCGGCGGAGGCGAGGGCGGCGGCCCTCAGGGTCCAGGGCCAGGTGTCGGACACGGCCTGGCTCATGCCCTCGCCGCCGGCGGCCACCGCCTCGCCCCAGCGGCCTTCCACCCGGCCCCAGAGCCAGGCGACGCCGCCCGCCGCCGCCAGACCGGGGAGGACGAAGACGGCCGTCTTCACCTGGCCGGGGGTCAGCCGGCGGGAGCCGTACGCGACGAGCCAGCCGAGGGCCAGCGCGATCAGCCAGCCGAACGCGGCGCCGGCGACCAGCAGCAGGGCGGCGAGCAGCAGGAAGGGGTGGGCGAAGCCGCGGGCCGCGACCCGGGCGACGCCCTCCTCCGGCTCGGCGGCCTCCTCCGTCGCGTGCGGCGGCCGGCGGCGGAGCAGCAGGCGGGCCGCGCGGCGTACCCGGCTCGCGGGGGCGGTCTCCCGCGCGGGCCCCTCCTCCTCCGGCTCCTCCTCGGGCTCCGGCGGGCGGAAGAGCTCCGGCGCCTCGACCCCGCCGAAGAAGCCGGGGACGTGCGGCTCCTCGTCGGCGCCGGCGCCGTCCCCCCACCAGCCGGGGAGCTCGACGTCACCTGAACGGGGGTGCGGCACGGGGGTCTGAGGCGGGACCGGCGCGGACGCCTTCGAGGACTTCGGGGACTTCGGGGACTTCGCCGGGGGCCGGGCGGGCGCGTCGGGTTCGGCGTCGGACCACCAGGCCGCCCGGCCGCCCGGCCGCGGCTGCGGCTGCGGTTCCGGTTCCGGTTCCGGTTCCGGGTCCCTCCCCGTCGCCCGTGTGACGACCTCGTCCGGTGTCCCCAGGTCGCCGAGGATGCCCCGGACGGCGGTGGGGGACTCCTCGCCGTGGGTGGCGCGGCGGCGGTCGATCTCGTTGCGCAGGCCCGCGACGAGGGCCGTGCGGTCGCCCGGCGGGAGGTGCCGCTGCTGGGCCAGGTCGCCGACCTCGCTCAGGTAGTCGAAGACCATCCGGTCGCTCTCGATGCCCACGCCGCCCCTCCACCGTCCGGCCGAACGCCGTCCCGGTCCTGACGGTAGCGCCTGTGCAGCGGATAACGTGGGGCGGATGGGGATCGGCGAGCTGGACCGGGAGGCGCACGTGCCCGAGGGACGTCCGAGTGGGACCGCGGGGACTCCGCGCACGCTGGCCGAGGCGCTGCGGGCGCGCGGGGACGACGGGCTGACCGCGCTGCTGCGGTCCCGCCCCGACCTGCTGGGTCCGGTGCCGAACGATCTGACGCAGCTGGCGACCCGGGCCGGGACGCGGGCGTCGGTGGTGCGGGCCCTGGAGCGGCTCGACCGGTTCTCGCTCCAGGTGGCGGAGGCGCTGGCGGTGGCGCCCGACCCGGCGCCGTACCCCGTCCTGCTCGAACTGTTCAGCGGCGGGCGCGAGGAGCCGGAGATCGAGGCGGCGCTGCCGCGCGCGGTGACGCTGCTGCGCGAGCAGGCGCTGCTGTGGGGCGAGGACGACCGGCTGCGGCTGGTGCGGACGGCGCGGGAGGTGCTGTCGCCGTCGCCGCAGCACCCGTCGCCGACCGGGCTCGGGCCGACCGTCGCGGAGGCGACGGCGGGGATGTCACCGGGGCGGTTGCAGGAGATCGTGGCGACGGCGGGGCTGCCGTCGACGCACGACCCGGTGTCGGCGGTCGCCGCGCTGACCGCGCTCTTCACCGACCGGGAGCGGATGGGGGCGCTGCTGGACACGGCTCCGCCGGAGGCCCTCTCCGTGCTCGACCGGCTGGTGTGGGGGCCGCCGTACGGCGAGGTGACGGCGCGGCCGACGGCGCCGGTGGGGTGGCTGCGCGACCGGGGGCTGCTGCTGCCGGTGTCGCCGCGCACGATGGTGCTGCCGCGCGAGGTGGCGCTGCATCTGCGGGGCGGGCGGGCGCACCGGGCGCCGGAGCCGCGCGCGCCGGAGGTGGGGGTGGCCCGCGCGTACCGTCCCCAGGCTGTGGACAGTGCCGCCGCCGGGCAGGCGTACGCGGCGCTGGCGACCGTCGAGGAGCTGCTGAAGTCCTGGGACCACGGCGGCCCGGCGGTGCTGCGGGCCGGCGGACTCGCGGTGCGGGACCTGAAGCGGACGGCGGCGGCGCTGGACGTGCCGGAGCCGGTGGCGGCCTTCTGGCTGGAGCTGGCGTACGGGGCCGGGCTGCTGGCCTCGGACGGCGAGGCGGACGAGCGGTACGCGCCGACGCCCGCGTACGACGACTGGCTCGACCAGCCGCCGGCCGAGCGCTGGGCCCGGCTGGTCGGCGCCTGGCTGGCGGCGACCCGCACCCCGGGGCTCGTCGGCGGCCAGGACGCGAAGGGCCGGGCGCTGTCGGCGCTCGGCCCCGACCTGGACCGCGCGGCGGCGCCCGAGGTACGCCACCGGGTCCTCGCCCTCCTCGCGACGCTGCCGCCGGGCGAGGCGGCCGATCCGGAGAGCCTGCTGGCCCGGCTGCGCTGGGAGCGCCCGACGCGGGGGACGTCGACGGCGGGGCGCGCGGCGGCCGGGACGGGAGCAGGAGCGGGCGCGGGTGCCGGTGCGGGATCGGCCCCCGGGGCCGGGGGCGGTTCCGGGGCGGGTCCGGTCGCCGACGGCGGCGTCGCCGGGCCCTGGGCCTCCGAAGCGGCCCGCGGCGCCGGGACCGGCGTCCCCGCCCCGCGGCCCTCGGCCGATCTGCGGGAACGTCTCGCCCACTGGGCGCTCGGGGACGCCGAACTGCTCGGCGTCACCGGACGCGGCGCGCTGTCCACGGCGGCGCGGGCCCTGCTCAACCTGCCGCTCGACACGGCCGCCGGGCCGGGCGCGGCGGGCGGCGGGGTCGAGCCGGAGGTCGCGGTGGAGCGCGCGGCGGAGCTCCTGGAGCCGCTGCTGCCGCAGGCCGTCGACCACGTCCTCCTCCAGGCCGACCTGACGGCCGTCGCCCCCGGCCCGCTGCTCCGGCCGCTGGCCGACGCGCTCGCGGTCCTGGCGGACGTGGAGTCGAAGGGGGGCGCGACGGTCTACCGCTTCACGCCCGGTTCGGTGCGGCGCGCGCTCGACACCGGCCGCTCCGCCTCCGACCTGCACGCCTTCCTCACCGCGCACGCGCGCACCCCGGTGCCGCAGCCCCTCGCCTACCTCATCGACGACGTGGCGCGGAGGCACGGGCACCTGCGGATCGGGGCGGCGTCGGCGTACGTCCGCTGCGACGACGACGCGCTGCTCGGCGAGATCCTGGCCGACCGCCGCTCCGCCGCCCTGCGGCTGCGCCGCCTCGCGCCGACGGTCCTGGCCGCGCAGGCGGACCCGACCTCGCTCCTCGAAGGGCTGCGCGCGATGGGGTACGCGCCCTCCGCCGAGTCGGCGGAGGGCGACGTCCTCGTCACCCGCGCCGACGCCTACCGCACCCCGCCCCGCTCGGCCCCGGCGCCCGTCCCCGACGGTCCGCCGGCCCCCGACACCACCCTGCTCACGGCGGCGGTCCGCGCCATCCGGGCCGGTGACCACGCCGCCACGGCCGTACGCAGGGAACCCGCCGTCCCCGTCACCACCGGCGGTCTCCCCCGCACCTCCGCGGCGGAGACCCTGGCCACCGTCCAGGCCGCCGCGCTCACCGGCTCGGCCGTCTGGATCGGCTACGTCAACGCCGAGGGCGCGGCCAGTCAGCGCGTCATCGCGCCCGTCCGGGTGGAGGGCGGCTTCGTCACCGGTTACGACCACACCGCCGACGAGGTCCGCACCTATCCCCTGCACCGGATCACGGGGGTCGCGGAGCTGGCGGACGAGGAGGTCTAGCACTTATCTTGACGTCAAGAGAGATAGCGGATCTCCGAGGCGGGGGCGCCATGACAGCAGAAGACTCCGGATACTCCCTGGCCGGCCTGCACCACGTGCAGCTCTCCATCCCGCCGGGCGGCGAGGACGCCTGCCGGGCGTTCTGGGGCGACGTGCTCGGGATGGCGGAGGTCGAGAAGCCGCCGGTGCTCGCCGCCCGGGGCGGGTGCTGGTTCCGGGGCGGCGGGATCGAGGTGCACCTCGGGGTCGAGGAGGACTTCCGGCCCGCGCGGAAGGCGCATCCGGGGATCCTCGTCACCGGCGTCCGCGCCCTCGCCGCCCGCCTCCAGGCCAGGGGCGTGGCCGTCACCTGGGACGACGACCTCCCCGGGTACCGCCGCTTCCACACCCACGACGGGCTCGGCAACCGGCTGGAGTTCCTGGAGCCGAGGTAGACTTCTACGTTTCCCTCGCCGCGACCCGCCTGCGGAGGTATGTGTGTCCTGCCTGATCGTCCAGAGCGACAAGACGCTGCTGCTGGAGGTCGACCACGAGCTCGCCGACGCCTGCCGTCGGGCGATCGCGCCCTTCGCGGAGCTGGAGCGGGCACCCGAGCACATCCACACGTACCGGGTGACGCCGCTCGGACTGTGGAACGCCCGGGCCGCCGGCCACGACGCCGAACAGGTCGTGGACGCGCTCGTGGAGTACTCCCGCTACCCGGTGCCGCACGCGCTGCTCGTCGACATCGCCGAGACCATGGGCCGCTACGGGCGCCTCACCCTCAGCAAGCACCCCGCGCACGGGCTCGTCCTCACCAGCACCGACCGGCCGGTGCTGGAGGAGATCCTGCGGTCGAAGCGGGTGCAGCCGCTGGTCGGGGCGCGGATCGACCCCGACACGGTCGTCGTGCACCCCTCCGAGCGCGGGCAGATCAAGCAGACGCTGCTGAAGCTGGGCTGGCCCGCCGAGGACCTCGCCGGCTACGTCGACGGCGAGGCCCACCCGATCGAGCTCGCCGAGGACGGCTGGAGCCTGCGGCCCTACCAGCAGCACGCCGTCGAAGGTTTCTGGCACGGCGGCAGCGGAGTGGTCGTACTGCCCTGCGGCGCCGGGAAGACGCTGGTCGGGGCGGGCGCGATGGCCAAGGCGAAGGCGACGACGCTGATCCTCGTCACCAACACCGTCTCCGCCCGCCAGTGGAAGAACGAGCTGGTGAAGCGGACCTCGCTGACCGAGGACGAGATCGGCGAGTACAGCGGGACGAAGAAGGAGATCCGGCCCGTCACCATCGCCACCTACCAGGTCCTCACGACCCGGCGGAAGGGCGTCTACCCCCACCTGGAGCTCTTCGACTCCCGCGACTGGGGCCTCATCGTCTACGACGAGGTGCACCTGCTGCCCGCGCCGGTCTTCAAGTTCACCGCCGACCTCCAGGCCCGCCGCCGGCTCGGCCTGACCGCGACCCTGGTCCGCGAGGACGGCAAGGAGGCGGACGTCTTCTCGCTGATCGGACCGAAGCGGTTCGACGCGCCGTGGAAGGAGATCGAGGCGCAGGGGTACATCGCGCCCGCCGACTGCGTCGAGGTCCGGGTCAACCTCACGGAGTCGGAACGGCTCGCGTACGCGACGGCCGAGGCGGAGGAGAAGTACCGCTTCTGCGCGACGACGGCGACGAAGCGGCGGGTGACGGAGGCGCTGGTGAGGAAGTTCGCCGGGCAGCAGATCCTCGTCATCGGCCAGTACATCGACCAGCTCGACGAGCTCGGCGCGCACCTCGACGCGCCCGTCATCAAGGGCGAGACGACGAACAAGGAGCGCGAGCGCCTCTTCGACGCCTTCCGCAACGGCGAGATCAACGTCCTCGTCGTCTCGAAGGTCGCCAACTTCTCGATCGACCTGCCCGAGGCCACGGTCGCCATCCAGGTGTCCGGCACCTTCGGCTCCCGCCAGGAGGAGGCCCAGCGCCTCGGCCGGGTGCTCCGCCCGAAGGCCGACGGCCACCAGGCCCACTTCTACTCGGTCGTCGCCCGCGACACCATCGACCAGGACTTCGCCGCCCACCGGCAGCGCTTCCTGGCCGAGCAGGGCTACGCCTACCGGATCGTCGACGCGGACGAGCTGCTGGCGCCGTAGGGAGCCCGGTCCGGGCCCGGCGGCGGCGCGTACACGGGGCGGGGGTTCCGGACGCCCGCGCCGCCCGGGCCCCGGTCGTCGCCGAGGTCGCCGAGGAGGACGACGCCCACGGCGGCGGAGCCGAAGGCCCGCACGGCCGCCACGAGACGCCGCGGGCGGGGGCGGGGGACGGTGGTCACGAGGGTGAAGGTCGTCGCGCTCATGACTCCATTCTGGAATCCGGACATTCGCGGCACATCGGCCTGGGGTCGGACACCGGCTCACCCTTGCGGGGGATCCCGCCCCTACGGGAAACCGATTCGCCCGGGCCACCCGCCCGGAGTTAGACTCACCGGCTTCCCCGCCTCCCGTCCCGGCCCGCGCCGGCACGAGGAACGCGCCGCCGCCCGGTCGGAAACCGGCGGCCACATCGACGTACCCGTGTGTCCGTATCCGTGTGTCCGTGTATCCGAGTAACGACCGGAGGCTCCCCCGTGTCCGCTGCCGTGCCCACCGACGATCCGCTCGTACGCGAGCGGGCCCACCTCTCCTCCTCCCGCGCCGCCCTGCGCGCGATGCGCGAGGAGGTGGAGGCGCTGGACATCAAGGACGTCACCGCCAACTGGGTCAACTCGATCGTCCTGGAACGGCAGATCGAGGACCGCATCAAGGCGCTCGCGGACCTCTCCCACACCCCGCTCTTCTTCGGCCGGCTCGACTACCTGCCCCCCACCCAGCACGGGCAGCGCTTCTACATCGGGCGGCGGCACGTCCACGACGCGCACGGCGACCCCATGGTCATCGACTGGCGCGCGCCGGTCTCCCAGCCGTACTACCAGGCGTCGAAGAAGGACCCGCAGGACGTCGGGCTGCGCCGCCGCTTCGGCTACACGGGCGGCGAGCTCACCGCGTACGAGGACGAGCACCTCTCCGACCCCGCCGAGCTCGAACGGACCAGCCGGCTGCTCCAGGCGGAGATCGAGCGGCCGCGCGTCGGTCCCATGCGGGACATCGTGGCGACGATCCAGCCCGAGCAGGACGAGATCGTCCGCTCCGACCTCTCCGGCACGCTCTGTGTGCAGGGAGGCCCCGGCACCGGAAAGACCGCCGTCGGCCTGCACCGCGTCGCCTACCTGCTGTACGCCCACCGCGAGCGGCTGGCCCGCACCGGCACCCTCGTCATCGGGCCGAACCGGTCCTTCCTCCAGTACATCGAGCAGGTGCTCCCCGCCCTCGGCGAGCTGGAGGTGAAGCAGGCCACCGTCGACGACCTCGTCGCGCACGTGGAGGTGCGGGGCACGGACGAGGCGGCGACCGCGGTCGTGAAGGGCGACGCCCGGATGGCGGAGGTCCTGCGGCGGGCGGTGTGGTCGCACGTGACGCTGCCGACGGAACCGCTGATGGTGGTGCGCGGCTCGCGGCGCTGGCGCGTCCCCGCCTACGAACTGGAGGAGATCGTACGGGAGCTGACGGCGCGTGACATCCGCTACGGGGCGGCCCGGGAGGCGCTGCCGCAGCGGATCGCGCACGCGGTGCTCGTCCGGATGGAGCAGGCGGGCGAGGCGCCCGACGACCGCGTGCAGAACGCGGTGGCGCGCAACGCGGCGGTGAAGGCCGCGGTGAAGGAGTGCTGGCCGCCGGTCGATCCGGCGAAGCTGGTGCTGCGGCTGCTCGGCGACCCGGAGTTCCTGGCGGAGCACGCGGCGGGCGTGCTGAGCGAGGAGGAGCAGAAGCTGCTGCTCTGGGCGAAGCCCGGGCGGAGCGTGAGGACCGCGAAGTGGTCGGCGGCGGACGCGGTGCTGATCGACGAGACGACGGACCTCGTCGAGCGGACGCACTCCCTCGGACACGTGGTCCTCGACGAGGCGCAGGACCTGTCCCCGATGCAGTACCGGGCGGTGGGCCGGCGCTGCACGACCGGTTCGGCGACGATCCTCGGCGACCTGGCGCAGGGCACCACGCCGTGGGCCACCGCGAGCTGGCGGACCGCCCTGGAACACCTCGGCAAGCCGGAGTCCCGCGTGGAGGAGCTGACCGCGGGCTTCCGCGTGCCGAGCGAGGTCATCGCGTACGCGTCCCGGCTGCTCCCGCACATGGCTCCGGGGCTGGCGCCGGTGGAGTCGGTCCGGGAGAACCCGGGCGCGTTCGAGATCCGGGAGGCGGCCGCCCCCTCCGACGCGGCGGTGCTCTCCGCGTGCGTGGACGCCCTCGCCCACGAGGGCTCGATCGGCCTGATCGCCGCGGACGCGCGGATCGCGCCGCTGGCGGAGGCGCTGGAGGCCGCGGGGCTGCCGTACCTCTCCCCCGGCCAGGAGACCACCGCCGCGTCACGGCTCACGCTCGTCCCGGCGTCGCTCGCGAAGGGCCTGGAGTACGACTACGTGGTCCTCGACGAGCCCGCGGCCGTCGTGGACGGCGAGCCCGACGAACGCACCGGTCTGCGCCGCCTGTACGTGGCCCTGACCCGGGCGGTCTCCGGTCTGACGATCGTTCACGCGGCACCGCTGCCGGGCCGGTTGAGCCCGCTCGGGTAACCACGCCGTCCCGGCGGAACGCGCCCCGCGGCGGACCGGCGCACGCGGGGTCAGCCGGATTCGGGGAGGGCTTCGGTCCAGGCCCGGCGGGCCACGGCGGCCAGGACGGGGTTCGGGGCCGGGGCGGTGCCGGGGCCGCCCAGGTCGCCGTAGTAGTGGTCGGTGACCAGGCCCCAGCAGAGGGCCCAGCCCCGGCCGCGGGCCCACGTCGCGTCGTCGACCTCGGAGGCCGCGCGGAAGAGGGGGCGGGTGGCCGCGGTGAGGAGCGTCCAGGCCGGGAGGAGGTCCGCGGCGGGGTCTCCGGTGCCGAGGCCGCCGAAGTCGATGACCGCGCTCAGGCGGCCGTCGCGGGTGAGGAGGTTCCCGGGGAGCAGGTCGCCGTGGAGCCAGACCGGCGCGCGGTCCCAGGCGGGGAGCGCCAGGACCCGCTCCCAGGCGTCGAGCGCGGCGCGCGCGTCGAGGAGTCCGGCGGCGGCGAGCCCGGCGACGGCGGACGGCAGGGCGCCGCCCTCCCACTCGGTGACGGCGCCGCCCCGGAAGGACCGGGGCCCGCCGGTGGCGTCGGCCGCCCGCAGGGCGACCCCGAACCGCCCCAACTCCTCGGCGGCGTGGGCGGGATCGGTGACGGGTTCGGCCCAGGCGTCGGCGCCGTCCAGCCACGCGTACACCCCCCAGGGCTCCCCGAACCCCTCCCCCGGGGCGCCGGCCCCGACGGGCACCGGCACGGGCAGCGGCAGCCCGGGCGCGAGCCGGGGCAGCCAGCGCTGCTCCTTCTCGATCTGCCCGGCCGCCCACTCCGCCTTCGGCAGCCGTACGACGAGCTCGTCGCCGAGCCGGAACATCGCGTTGTCCGTGCCGGCCGAGGCCACCTGTCGTACGTCGAGGCCCGCCCAGTGCGGGAACTGGGCTCCGATCAGCCGTCGTACCAGCGCTTCGTCGATGCCGTGGGATGCGTCCGCCATGCGGGGAGGCTAGCGAGGGGGCAGCACCGCCGCACCGGCTTTTCGGCCCCGGCCGGGCGCGGGCCCGGCGGCCGGTCCGTCACGGCGTGTCCAGCACCTCGCGCCAGGTGCGGACGGCGTCCGGGGAGACGGGGGCGGCCCAGCCCCGGGGCCGGGCGGCGCCGCCGATGTGGAAGGCGGTGAGGCCGGCGGCGCGCAGGCGCGGGAGGTGGTCGAGGCGGAGGCCGCCGCCGACGAGGATCTGGGGTTCGTAGCCGGGTTCGCCGGCGCGGGCGGCCTCCGCCTCCAGGACGGGCAGGCCGTCGTCGACGCCGCCGGCGGCACCGGCCGTGAGGTAGGTGTCGAGGCCGGGGAGGTCGGCGAGGCGCTTGCGGAGGCCGTCGCGGTCGGCGGCGCGGTCGATGGCCCGGTGGAAGGTCCAGCGGGCGCCGTCGAGGACGGCGACGAGCCGTTCGACGGCGACCAGGTCGGGTTCGCCGTCGGCGGTGAGGAAGCCGAGGACGAACTCGTCGGCGCCGGCGGCGCGGAGGTCGGCGGTCCGCGCCACGAGCGCGTCGAGTTCCTCGGGGTTCCCGGCCGCGAAGCCGTCCGCCAGGCGGAGCATCACGCGGAGCGGGATGTCGACGGCGCGGCGGATGGCCGTGAAGGTGGCCGTCGACGGGGTGAGGCCGTCCGCCGCCATGTCGGTGACGAGTTCGAGGCGGTCGGCGCCCCCGGTCTGGGCGGCGACCGCGTCCTGCTCGTCGAGGGCGATCACCTCCAGGACAGCACGGTTGCTCATTGCGCCCATTCCTCCATGAATGACGGCTACAGGTCTAGTCCAATGACCAGACTAGCCGTGCGCGTGACCGCCCGCACCGTGCTCGGCCGTCTCCGAGGGGGTCGCGGCCGGCGCCGGGGGCGTCGCCGGGGCGCCGGCCTTCACGGTGAAGGCGGCGGTGCGGACCTCGCCCTCGTGCCGGAAGTCGAGGAAGAGGCGGTACGTGCCGGGGCTCGGCGCGGTGGCGGTGAAGGAGACGTCGGGGCCGGGGCCGCCCTCGTTCGGGTGGACGTGGAGGTAGGCGAGGTCGCCCTGACGGAGGGCGACCAGGTGGCCGTACGCGCCGAGGTACGGCTCCAGGTCGGTGACCGGCTCGCCGTCCTTGGAGACGGTGAGGCGCAGCTCACCGGCCTTGCCGGGGTCCAGGGTGCCGCCGAGGCGGACCTGGTAGCCGTCGACCGTGGCGGTGGGCGCGGCGGCGGGGAGCGGCTCGGGGGCGTAGGCGCCGGGGACGCCGAGGTCGACGCCGAGCGTGAGGGCCTTCGCGCCCTTCGCGGCGGGCTTGAAGTCGGCGAAGGCCTTGTAGCCGCCGGCGGCCGGCAGGTCGGCCTCGACGGTCCAGGTGCCGTCGGCCGCCTTCTCGGGGTGGAGGTGGCGGAAGACCGTCAGGTCGCGCGAGGCGACGATGAAGTGCAGCTCCTTGTCGTGTTCGGTGGCGAAGGCGGTGACCTTCTTCCCGGTGGCGTCCCGGATGGAGAACGTCAGGGTGCTGCGGCCGACGGGCGGGGTCGGGGTCTCCAGGGCGAGGGTGTAGCCGCCGTCGGAGACCTGGAGGCCGCCGGGGAGCCCGGCGGTGGCGGGGGCCGCGGAGGGGTCGGCCTCCTCGTGGCCCTCGTGGCCGCCGGCGGAGGCGGTGGGCGCGGGGGTGGCGGTGGCGTGGTCGCCGTGCTCCGCCTTCGCGGGCCCGTCCACCGGGCCGACGCCCTTCCCCACCCCGTACGCGGTGCCGAAGGTCGCGGCGAGCGCGGCGGCGAAGGCGGTGATCCTCACTCCGGTGTTCATGGCTGCTCTCCCTGATCGCGGGGGCGCCTCGGGGTGCCCCTGGGGGGTGTTCCCGAGGGCGCCCCTGGGGGTCTTCTCGGGGGCGTTCCTCTGTTCTCTGCACTTCACCATACCCCTGGGGGGTATCAAGTCAAGTCGGGTCGACACTTGCGTCGGATACCACGGGGGGGTATACATGGACCCACACCGCCGATACCCCCCGAGGGTATCCGGTCCACCGGACGCACGATGGAGGACGACATGGGTTCCTGCTGCACCCCCGACCACAGCTGCTCGACCACCGGCACGACCACCGCGGTCGCCGTCGCCGACGCCACCAGCACCGTCTACGCCGTCTCGGGCATGACCTGCGGCCACTGCAGGACCGCGATCACCCGGTCCGTCGGCGCGCTGGAGGGCGTCCTCTCCGTCGACGTCGACGTCGACGGCGGCCTGGTGACCGTCACCACGGACGGCGCGCCCGACGACGCCGCCGTCGGCGCCGCGATCGACGACGCGGGCTACGAGCTGACCGGCCGCGCCTGACCACCGGCGCCCCCCAGGCCGCCGGGGCCCGACCGATCCCCCGCCCGGGCCCCGGCCCCCCGACCCGCCACACCGAGGAGCAGGAAATGACCACGACCACTCCGGGCACCGCCCAGGTCGAGCTCGCCATCGGCGGCATGACCTGCGCCTCGTGCGCGGCCCGCATCGAGAAGAAGCTCAACCGCATGGACGGGGTCGAGGCCACCGTCAACTACGCGACCGAGAAGGCGAAGGTCACCTTCGCCGCCGACATCCCGGTCGCCGACCTGATCGCCACCGTCGAGGCCACCGGCTACACCGCCGAGGAGCCCGCTCCCCCGCGGCCCGCCAGCCCCGGCGAGAGCGGCCCCTCCGACGAGGAGAAGGCGGACGCCGAGCTGCGGCCGCTGAGGCAGCGGCTGATCACCGCCGTCGCCCTCGCCGTGCCCGTCATCGCGATGGCGATGATCCCGGCGCTCCAGATCGAGTACTGGCAGTGGCTCAGCCTGACGCTCGCCGCGCCGGTCGTCGTCTACGCCGCCTGGCCCTTCCACAAGGCCGCCTGGACCAACGCCCGGCACGGCGCGGCCACCATGGACACCCTGATCTCGGTCGGCACGACCGCCGCGTTCCTGTGGTCCCTGTGGGCGCTGTTCTTCGGCACGGCCGGCACGCCGGGGATGACGCACCCCTTCGAGTTCACCATCGCCCGCACCGACGGCGCCGGGAACATCTACCTGGAGGCCGCCGCCGGCGTCACCGCCTTCATCCTGGCGGGCCGCTACTTCGAGGCCCGCTCGAAGCGGAAGGCCGGCGCCGCGCTCAAGGCGCTGATGCAGCTGGGCGCCAAGGAGGTCACCGTCGTCGAGAACGGGCGCGAGATCACCGTGCCCACCGCCGAACTCCAGGTCGGCGACCGCTTCCTGGTCCGCCCCGGCGAGAAGATCGCCACGGACGGCGTCGTCGTCGAGGGCTCGTCCGCCGTCGACGCCTCCATGCTCACCGGCGAGTCCGTGCCGGTCGAGGTCTCCGCCGGCGACGCCGTCACCGGCGCCACCCTGAACGCCGGCGGCCGTCTGGTCGTCGAGGCCACCCGCGTCGGCGCCGACACCCAGCTCGCCCGGATGGCGAAGCTCGTCGAGGACGCGCAGAACGGCAAGGCCGCCGCCCAGCGCCTCGCCGACAGGATCTCGGCCGTCTTCGTGCCGATCGTCATCGCGCTCTCGCTCGGCACCCTCGGCTTCTGGCTCGGCACCGGCCAGGGCCTGACCGCCGCCTTCACCGCCGCCGTCGCCGTCCTGATCATCGCCTGCCCGTGCGCCCTGGGCCTGGCCACCCCGACCGCCCTCATGGTCGGCACCGGCCGCGGCGCGCAGCTCGGCATCCTGATCAAGGGCCCGGAGGTCCTGGAGACCACCCGCAAGGTCGACACCATCGTCCTGGACAAGACCGGCACCGTCACCACCGGCCGGATGACCCTCATCAAGGTCCACACGGCCGCCGGTACGGACGAGACCGACGTGCTGCGCCTGGCCGGCGCCCTGGAGCACTCCTCCGAGCACCCGATCGCCCAGGCCGTCGCCACCGGCGCCGCCGCGAAGGTCGGCGCCCTGCCCACCCCCGAGGACTTCGCCAACGTCCCCGGTCTCGGCGTCCAGGGCGTCGTCGACGGCCACGCCGTCCTCGTCGGCCGCGAGAAGCTGCTCGAAGAGTGGGCGATGGAACTGCCCGCGAGCCTCAGGTCCGCGAAGGACGCGGCGGAGAAGGCCGGGAAGACGGCCATCGCGGTCGCCTGGGACGGGGAGGCCCGCGCGGTCCTGGAGGTCGCCGACGCGATCAAGGAGACCAGCGCGGAGGCGATCCGCCGGCTCAAGGGCCTCGGGCTCACCCCGATCCTGCTGACCGGCGACAACAAGGCGGTCGCCGAGTCGGTCGCCGCCGAGGTCGGCATCGCCGAGGTCATCGCCGAGGTCATGCCGCAGGACAAGGTCGACGTCGTCAGGAAGCTCCAGGCCGAGGGCCGTTCGGTCGCCATGGTCGGCGACGGGGTCAACGACGCCGCCGCACTCGCCCAGGCCGACCTCGGTCTGGCGATGGGCACCGGCACGGACGCGGCGATCGAGGCCGGCGACCTCACCCTCGTACGAGGGGACCTGCGGGCCGCGGCGGACGCCATCCGGCTCTCCCGCAGGACGCTCGGCACCATCCGGTCCAACCTCTTCTGGGCCTTCGCCTACAACGTGGCCGCCCTGCCGCTCGCCGCGGCCGGACTGCTCAACCCGATGATCGCCGGCGCCGCGATGGCCTTCTCCTCGGTCTTCGTGGTCGGCAACAGCCTGCGGCTGCGCGGCTTCCAGCCCGCGGACAAGTGATCCGCCCCTCCTCCTCCCCCTGATGCGACGGGAGCCCGCCGTGGCCGGTTACGGACAGCACAAGGAAGACATCATCAGAAGGCTCCGGCGGATCGAGGGACAGGTCCGGGGAGTGCAGCGGATGGTCGACGAGGACGTCTACTGCATCGACGTCCTGACCCAGGTCTCGGCCGTCGACGCGGCCCTCCGGTCCTGCGCCGTGGCCCTCCTGGACGAGCACCTCGGCTGCTGCGTCACGGAGGCGATCGCCGTCGGCGGAGACCGGGCGAAGGCGAAGGTCGACGAGGCGTCGAAGGCGATCGCCCGGCTGATCCGGGCCTGACGGAGTCCCCGACCGCCCCCGTACGGGGCCCGCGCGAGCGGGCCGCGCACGGGGGCGGCCGGCGTTCCGGGCCGTCCGCGCCGACCGGGGTCAGACGTGGAGCTCCGGAGGGAAACCGGTCCAGCGGAGCGGGGCGGGGAGGTGGGCGGTGTCGTTGAAGACGAGCAGGGCCGGGGGACGTCCGGGCGCGTAACGGATCACGGTCAGCGCCGCGTTCGCGTGGTTGACGCCCATCCACCGCCACGCCGGCGCGTCCAGCGCCGCCCGCACCAGCCACCCGACGAGGAAGTTGTGCGTGACGAGCAGCTCGTGGCGCGGCTCGTCCCCCGCGACCGGCCCCGTGAAGCGCGCGACCGCCTCCGCGGCCAGCTCCGCGCCCCGCGCCCGCTCCTCCGCCGGGAACAGGTCGAGGAAGCCGAGCATCGCGTCGGCCGTCTCGCCCGGCAGTTCCTCCCGGGAGGGCTGGTACGGGACGTAGTCGCCGGCCTCGTCGCGGACGCGCACCGGTACGCCGTCGAGCTGCTCCCCGATCAGCCGGGCCGTCTCCGCGGCGCGGGCGAGCGGCCCGTGGTGGACCGCCGTCAGCGGGACGCCGCGGAGCCGCTCCCCGAGCAGCACGGCCTGGCGCCGCCCCGCCTCCGTCAGAGCGCTCTCGTCGGGCGTGGCCTCTCCGTGCCGGGTGAGGTAGAGGTAGCGGGCGGCAGTGCCGGACATGTGGGTGCACCTTCTCCGTCGTGTACAGGTCCCCCCAGGGACGCCGCCGGAGCGCGGGCCGGTTCCCCCCGCGGGCGACCCGGGACGGGCGGGGCCCGGCCGGGCCTGCCCGTGACCGGGCGCGCGGGCGGGGGCCGTACGGGTGGACTCGCCCCGGCTCCGGGCGGCAGCCGCGGTGCCGGGCCGGGTCCCGGTGCTGATCTGGCAGCGCCCGCACCCTCCCCCGCACCCCGAGAAGGCGCTCCCCCATGCGACGACGCGTCCCCCACCGCAGGCTCCTCGCCACCGCCCTGCTCCTCGCGGCGGCGGCCCTCGCCCCCGCCGCCCTGCCGGCGACGGCGGCCCCCGTTCCGGTGCCGCTCCGGCACGGCGACGACTGCCGGGACGGCGACGGCCTCCCGCCCGCCACCACCGCGCGGCTCGACTCCACCGTCGAGAAGGTCCGCCGTCAGGCCGGCATCCCCGGTCTGGTCGTCGGCGTCTGGATGCCGGGCAAGGGGTGCTACGTCCGGGCCACCGGCGTCGCGGACAAGAAGACCGGCGAGCCGATGTCCCCCGACGGGTACATCCGGATCGGCAGCGAGACGAAGACCTTCACCGTCACCGCGCTGCTCCAGCTCGTCGACGAGGGCAGGGTCGGGCTCGACGACCCCGTCGACGACTACGTCCGGGGCGTCCCGAACGGCCACCGGATCACGCTGCGGCAGCTCGCCGGGATGCGCAGCGGACTGTTCCCGTACACCTCCGACCCGGACTTCGTCCACGACCTGCTGAGCGAGCCGAAGCGGCCGTACAACCCGTGGGAGGCGCTGTCGTACGGCTACCGGCACGCGAACACCTTCCAGCCCGGCGCGACCTTCCAGTACTCGAACTCCAACCTCGTCCTCCTCGGCCTGGTCATCGAGAAGGTCACCGGCCGGCCCCTCGCGGAGGTCCTCCGCGAGCGGGTGATCCGGCCGGCCGGGCTGCGGCACTCGTTCCTCCCGAAGGGCGCCGAGTTCCCGAAGCCGCACCCCCGCGGCTACACCGACCAGACCCTCAGCGGCGCCGTCGCCGACGCCACCGACTGGAACCCGAGCTGGGCCTGGGCGGCGGGCGCGATGATCTCGGACTTCGAAGACCTGCGCCGCTGGGCCCGGGTCCTCGCCACCGGCGAACTCCTGAGCCCCGCGACCCAGGCGCAGCGCCTCAGGACGCTGCCGACGGGCTTCCCCGGGACCTCCTACGGCCTCGGCATCCTGAACACCAACGGCTGGATCGGCCACAACGGCTCCCTCCCCGGCTACGAGACGGTCACCGTCTACCTCCCGTCCCGGAAGGCCACCCTCGTCCTGATGCTCACCACCGACGCCCTGAGCGGCGGCCAGGAGCCCTCCACGCTGGTGGCGCGGGCCGTCACGGAGATCATCACGCCGGAGAACGTCTACGCGGGATCGGTCACTCCGCGCGGCTGACGAAGGCGGCGGGGGGGAACCGGTTCCTCCGACGGCCCGGCGGATACGGGCCGTTCCTGCCGAAGGGCCGGGGTCGGTGGATCCTCGCGGGCTTCGCCGTGTGGACGTTCTCCGCGCCGCGGTGGACCGGCCTCGGGTGCGACCACCCGGAGGTGTGCAGGGCGGTCGTCCGGTTCGGGACGCCGGAGGGACCGGAGTTCCCGCCGGCCTGCGCCGGATGGCGTTCCGTGCCTACGATCGGGCCATGAGCGCTGACTGTTCCCGCTGGTCCCTCGGTTCCCGGAGCTCTTTCCTGTCCATCGGGTCGGTCGGCTCGACGCTGTCGATCGGCTCGGTGGGCTCCTTCCTGTCCATCGGCTCGGTCGGCTCCGCCGCCTCCGTCCTCTCGGTCGGCTCCTGGGCGAGCCTCGGCTCGCTGCTGTCGGCGGAGTCGCAGTGGTCGGCACTGTCCTGGCGCTCCCGGGGCGCCCTGATGGGGGCGGGCGCCGCCCTCACGACCGCCGCGCTGCTGGCCCTGGCCCACCGCGAGTGATCACGCGTTCGCGCACCCGCCGGCGGGCGCTTCCGCGGACCCGCTCCCGGCGTCGATCTTCGACCTGAGCGCGGTCAGGAGGTCGCGGAGGAGGCCGATGGACGTCTCGTCCGTCAGGGTGCCGTCGGCGTCGAAGCGCTCGTGCGAGCGGAAGAGGTGGACCTCCGGCTTCACCACGACGTCGCTGTCCGTCCAGACGAAGACCTGACGCAGCGCCAACTGGGCGCGGACGGTACCGAAGTTGGTGGGCGCGGCACCGAGGATCGCGACGGGCTTGCGGTGCAGCGGGAGGCCTTCGGCGCGGGTCGGGTCGGTGGAGATCCAGTCGATCGCGTTCTTCAGCACGCCCGGGACCGAGTAGTTGAACTCCGGTGTGGCGATGAGGATCCCGTCCGCCTCGGTGACCCGCCGGCGCAGCTCCGTCACGACGGCCGGACGGCGGTCGGGGTGGTCGAGGTCCTGGTCGTACGGCGGGATCTCGCGGAGGTCCTCGTAGATCTCGATGTCGAGGCCGCCGGGGTTGAACTTGCGGGCCGCGTGCAGCAGCAGCGTGTTGTGCGAGTCGGCGCGGAGCGAGCCGGAGACGGCGAGCACGGTGGCGGTCATGGGAGTCCCCCTGGGTGAGTGGTGAGGGCAGCGTCGGCTGCGATCGCCCTGAAGGTAAACCGATCGGTTCAATACGTCAACCGAACCGTTCAGTCTTGACAGTGAACCAAACGGTGTAGTTCTCTCGCTCCATGACGCCAGCCACGCCGAAGCCCTTGCCGACAGCCACCGGGCGGACCGCCGCCCCCGTCACCGCTCCGGCCGGCCGGCCGGAGCGGATACCCGCGGGCGGTGCGTCGTGACGGCCCCGGCGCAGCCCCTTCCCTCCACCGCGGACCGGCGGAGGAGGGGCGGAGGACCGGTACTCGCGGCGCTCGCCGCGCCCGCCGCGGCCGGGGTCTCCGGGCCCGCGCTCGTCGTCCCCGAGGCGGCGGCCTCGCTCGGGGTGTCCACCGGGACGGCGGCCTGGCTCCTGACCGTGTTCGGGGTGGGGATGGCCGTCGGCACCCCCCTGCTGACCGCCGCCGGGCGGCGGAGCGGGCCGAGCGGCACGCTGCGGGCGGCGGCGGCGCTCGTCGCCGCCGGGGCGGCGCTCGTCCTCCTCCTCCCCGGGTTCGCCGCCGCCCTGGCCGGGCGGGCCCTGCTCGCGGCCGGCGCGGCCGGGTTCAACGTGGCGGCCTTCCAGCTCGCCGGCCGCGACCGGAGCGGCCGCTCCGCCGGGCTCGTCGCGATCGGCAGCGCGGTGGGCGGGACGGCGGGGCTCTTCGGCGGCGCGGCGATCGCGGCGACGGCCGGCTGGCGCGGGGCGCTGGTACTGCCCCTGCTGAGCCTGGTGGTGCTGGCCGCGGCGCGGGACCTCGTGGCGGGAGCGCGGCCGCCCGGCGCGGAGACGCCCGGCACCGCGGCGCCCGCGGGCGGACTGTCGACGGTGCTCCGCTCGCGCGCGTTCCTCTCCGCCGCCGCGCTCATGCTCCTCCTCTCCACCGTCAACTTCGGGCTCATGTACGCCGGACCCCAGCGCGTCGTCGGGATGACCGGATGGAGTCCCGTGCGGACCGGGGCGTTCGCCGCCCTCGCCGCACTCGCGGGGGCGCTGGCGTCCTGGGGGCTCGTCCGGGCCCGGGCCCGGTGGTGGGTGCTGGCCGGCGGGGGCGCCCTCGCCGTCGCCCTCGCCGCCTCGGGGCCCTGGGCCTGGGTCGTCCTGGCCGGGTCCGGTGTCGCCTCGCTCGTCACCGCCGGCGGTCAGGGGCTGCTCACCGGCGCCTCGACCGCGGGGCTGCCCGAGGAGCGGCACGACACCGCCGTCGGCCTGTTCAACTTCGCCTTCCTCGTGGGCGTGGCCGCCGGACCGGCGCTCGCCGCCGCCCTCTTCTCCTAGCCCTCTTCTCCTGGCCCGCTCCTCCTGGCCCGTCCCGACCCGACCCAATCCTTCTCCGGAGCCGTCATGTCCTACCCCGACCCCCGTTACCTCGGCGACCAGGGCGAGATCAGCGCCCGCTTCCGGCCCGCCGGCACCCCGCCCGACTTCGTCGCCACGGGCGCCGCGCCCGCCGCGTACCACTACCTCTCCACCACGCTCGACACCCGGGGCGAGTACGGGCTCTACCGGGTGGACATGGGCCCGGAGTCGGCCGGGCCGGGCACCCACTTCCACAAGGCGATGTCGGAGGCGTTCTTCGTGCTCTCCGGGACGATCCGGATCTTCGACGGGGAGCGCTGGGTGGACGCCCGTTCCGGCGACCACCTCTACGTCCCCGTCGGCGGGCTGCACGCCTTCCGGAACGAGTCGGGCGAGCCGGCGTCGATGCTGATGCTGTTCGCGCCGGGCGCCCCCCGCGAGGAGTACTTCGAGCAGGCCGGCGCCCTGGCCGGGCTCGGCGCCGAGGAGCGGGAGGCGTTCCTCGTGAAGCACGACAGCTTCTTCGTGTGACCCGGAACCGGAGCCTTCTTTGCAGACCGAACCGTTCAGTTCATATACTGGGACGCCTCCCGCCCTGCTCCCTCACCCCTAGGACGCACCCATGGCCGCCAGCAAGGACGTCCTCGACGAGTACGGGATCCCCGTCATCCCCGACCCCGCCGACGCGGCCTCCCGCAAGCGGCAGGCGATCATCGACGCCGCGCTGACGGAGTTCCTGGCGGAGGGGTACTCGGCGGCGTCGATGGACGCGATCACGGCCCGGTCCGGGGTGTCGAAGGCGACGATCTACAAGCACTTCGGCAGCAAGGAGCGCCTGTTCCTGGCGGTCATCGGCGGAGTGCTGCCGAAGACCTACGCGGATCTGGAGCCGACGAACTCCACCATCGCCGCCGCCCCCGACCTGCGCTCGGCGCTGGTGCGGCTGACGACGGACTGGGCGCGGATCCTGCTGCGGCCGGACATCATGTCGCTGCGCCGCCTCGTCATCGGCGAGATAGACCGGTTCCCGCAGCTGGGGCAGCTCTGGTACCGGGTCAGCTACGACATGAACAACGGCCCGCTCGTCGAGGCCTTCACCGAGCTGGACGCGCGGGGCGTCCTCGACGTGCCGGACCCGAAGCTGGCGGTCCAGCAGCTGGTCGCGGCGACGCTCGGGGTGCCCCAGCTCGTGCGGACCTTCTCGCCCGAGGCGCGGATCGAGGAGGCCGAGCTGGACCGGGTGATCAGCTCGGGAGTGGACCTGTTCCTGGCGCGGTACGCCACCGGCGCCTGACCGCCGCCCAGCCGAGCAGCCCCGCCGCCCACGCGCCCGTGGTGAGCAGCTGGGTGCGGCTCGCCGGGTCGCCGAGCATGAAGAGGAGCACGGCTCCGATGCCGGCGAGGGCCGTGACCGAGGCGACGGAAGGGCCGCGCAGCCGCAGGTGGGAGCCGGCGATCAGGGCCCAGACGATCAGGATGGCCGCGCCGATCGAGTTCAGCAGGAACGGGAAGACCGTACGCGGCCACAGCAGGCTCAGCGCGACCGAGGCGAAGCCGAAGGCGGCCGAGGCGAGGACGGCGCCCACCGGGACGCCGGCGCGGACGCGGCCGAGCGCGGGCGGGGCGTCGCCGCGCTCCACGAGGGCGTTCAGCATCCGGGAGGAGCCGTAGATGTTGGCGTTCATCGCGGAGAGCAGGGCGATCAGCACGACCGCGGCCATGACGTCGGCGGCGCCCGGAACGCCGATCCGTTCCATCACCGCCGTGTACGGGCCCTCGGCGAGACCCGGAGCGTTCCAGGGGACGAGGGCGACGACGACGGCCATCGAGCCGAGGTAGCAGACGGCCACCCGCCACATCACCGCGCGGACCCCGGAGCGGACCGCGCGGGACGGGTCCTCGCACTCGGCGGCGGCGATCGTGACGGTCTCCAGACCGCCGAAGGCGAAGACGGCGGCGACCATGCCGACGGCCACCCCGTGCCAGCCGTGCGGCAGGAAGCCGCCTTCGGCGGTGAGGTGGGCCGCCCCCGGCGAGGGGAAACCGCCGACCAGGCCCGCGAGGGCGGCGCCGCCGAGCAGCAGGAAGCCGGCGATGGCGGCGATCTTCAGGCCGGCGAACCAGAACTCCAGCTCGCCGAAGCGGCGCACACCGGCCAGGTTGACCGTGGTGAAGACGGCCATGAAGACCGCGACCCACGCCCACGGGGGCACGGACGGCACCCAGCCGTGGGCGATCCTGGCCGCGCCGATCGCCTCCGCCGCGACGCTCACGACGAGCAGCGCCCAGTACATCCAGCCGGCCAGCAGTCCGGCCCAGCCGCCGAAGGCCCGCCGCGCGTGCTCCGCGAACGCACCGGCCACCGGCCACTCGGCCGACAGGTCGCCGAGCATCCGCATCACCAGCACCGTGAGCACGCCGGCGAGCGCGTAGGAGACGAGGATGCCGGGCCCCGCGGCCGCGATCCCCACCCCCGACCCCACGAACAGCCCGGC
This sequence comes from Streptomyces sp. NPDC056503, assembly GCF_042794995.1. Classification (NCBI taxonomy): domain Bacteria; kingdom Bacillati; phylum Actinomycetota; class Actinomycetes; order Kitasatosporales; family Streptomycetaceae; genus Streptomyces; species Streptomyces sp. NPDC056503. Next base: position 15,249 of record NZ_JBHTST010000038.1, on the reverse strand, counting down.
GCCGATGGCCCCGCCGAGCGCGATCATCGCCAGATGTCTCCGGCGCAGCCCGCGCACCGGAATCCCTGGCTCGGCCACGCGCTCGGCCCTGTGCTCCGTCATGTCTCCCCCGATCCGGATCATGGTGATCGGAAGGAAGTGTCCACCAGGCACGCGCCGGGCCCCCCGTCCGGTCACCTCATGAGACCCACCGCCAGGACCGCGATCAGGGTGCTCGACACCAGGCCCGTGAGGAGCCGGGCGCGGGCGCCCGTCAGGGCGTGGCCGAGGAGGGTGCCGGTGCCGGCGAGCAGCAGCTGCCAGCTCGCCGAGGCGGCGAAGGCCGCGGCGACGAAGACGGCCGCCTCGGCCGGCCCCGTCGTGGCGTGACCGCCGAGGACGAGGGCCGTGAAGTACAGGACCGTCATCGGGTTGAGGATCGTGATGCCGAGGAAGGTCAGGAAGGCCCGGTGCGGTGTCGTCACCGGCCGTTCCTCCGCCGGGGTCCCGGCGCGGTGGGCGCGGAGCGCGGTACGGGCCGAGGCCGCCGCGAGGGCCAGCAGGACGAGTGCGGACGCCCATCGCAGGGGCGTCGCCACCGGCGCGAGGAGCGGCACGAGCGCGGCCCCTCCGGCGACCGCGACCAGGGCGTACACCCCGTCCGCCGCCGCGATGCCGAGCGCCGCGCCCGCTCCCGTACGCCACGGGCTGCGGGCCGCGACCGCCACCAGGTGCGCGCCGACGGCGCCCACCGGGACCGCGATGCCGTAGCCGGCCAGCAGGCCGGCCACCACCGCGGCGGTCACGCGACGGCGGGGGCCGCACCTCCGGTGACCGGGGCCGTGCGCTGTCGGTGGTAGGCCGCGCCGTCCTTCGTGCGGGCGAGGAAGCCGCCGACGACGAGATACCGGCGAAGGGCCGGGTAGTCCTCGTGGACGCTCTTCAGCGCCTCGTTGACCTCCGGCTCGCGGTACACGCGGCCGGACTCGAAGAGGGTCTCCGCGAGGTGGGCGAGGAGCGCCTCGCGGCGGCCCACGCGGCGCGGGATCGCGACGAGGCGTCCCTCGGCGGAGAACAGGTCCGCGACGGACCTGGGGGAAGGATGGCTGCTCATGGGGGAAGGGTGTCGGCCACGCCCCCGCCCCGCAAAGGGTTTTCGGTCCTCCGGCGGTCAGCGGACGATGACGTTCACCGCGTCCCGGAAGGTCGGCAGGATCGGCGGCATGCCCTCCTCCAGGAAGATCGGACGGGCCTTCGCCGCGAAGGCGAGGAAGTCCTCCTCGGAATCCCAGAAGTCCACCACCCGCCAGCCGCCGGACCCGTCCGGGCCCGCCGCGTGGGCGAGGAAGCCCTGCGGGGGCCACCACTCGGCGCCGGTGAGCCGCCGGGTCGTGGACTCGTACTGCTCCTGGGTGCCGCCGGGGATCTCGACGGTGACGATGACGGCCATGCTGCTGCTCCCGTGGGTGCGGGGGTGGGGGTCCCGACCAGCTCACCCCCGCCCCCGGGGCCCCGCACCGCGACGGGGCCCGAACGGGCGAGACCCCCGGCCCCGTTCGGACCGGGCCCGGGGGAAAGGGGCCGGGGGAAGGGGCCGGGGGAAGGGGCCGGGGAAAGGGGCCGGGGAAAGGGGCCGCCCGGCGTCCGGGGCGGACGTCGGGCGGCTCCTCGGGAGGGACGGGGCACCGCGCCGGGCGGTTCAGGCGGCGGCCTTCTCGCCCTGCGGGGCGGGGGCGGAGGCGGCGGCCTCGGCGGCCACGGTCTTGTCGCCCTTCATCACCAGGAGGGTGATCACACCGCCGGCGGCGGCGATGACCGCGGCGCCGACGAAGGCGGCCGAGAAGCCCTCGGTGAGCTCGGGCAGGTCGCCGAGCCGGTCGGCGCCCTGCGCCATGGCGACCGCGGTGAGGGCGGCGAGGCCGAGCGCGGAGCCGACGTTGTAGCTGGTGTTGACGATGCCGGAGGCGAGGCCGGCCTGCTCCTGCGGGGCGCCGGACATCGCGGCGATCATCGCCGGGATGTAGGCGAGGGACATGCCGAGCGCGGCGACCAGCGAGGCCGGCAGGACGTCGACGAGGAAGGTGCCGGTGGGCTCGACGGCGGCGAGCCAGACCAGGCCGGCGGCGAGGAGCAGCAGGCCGGTGCCGACGAGCGGCTTGGCTCCGACCCTCGTCATCAGGCGGGAGGTGACGGCCGTCATGAAGACCATGAGGAGCACGGTCATCGGGAGCAGCGCGGCGCCGGAGGCGAAGGCCCCGTAGCCGAGGACCTGCTGGAGGTAGAGGTTGAGGAAGTACCACATCGGGATCCACGCGGCGCCGAGCAGCGCCATCGCCAGGTTGGCCGAGCCGAGGCGCGGGACCCGCCAGACGCCGAGCGGCATGAGGGGCTCGCGGACCGACTTCTGGATCACGAGGAAGAGGACCAGGAGGGCGGCGGCGCCGGCCAGCCGGAGGACGGTGGCGGTGGCGCCCCAGCCGGCCTCGGGGGCCCGGACGACGGCGAAGACGGCGAGCGCGAGGCCGGCGGTGACGGCGGCGGCGCCGAGGACGTCGACGGAGCCGCGGCGGGACCCGACCTCGGGGAGGAGCCGGGTGGCGGCGAGGGTCGCGAGGCCGATCGGGACGTAGATGACGAAGACCCACTGCCAGGCGGCCCACTCGGTGAAGACGCCGCCGAGGAAGACGCCCGCGGTGCCGCCGGCCGGGGCGGCCGCGCCGTACAGCGCCATCGCCTTGCCGAGCTCCTTCGGGTCGTGCGTGAAGAGCATCATCAGGAGGGTCATCGCGGAGGGCGCGATGAGCGCGCCGCCGACGCCCTGGACGGCGCGGCCGGCGATCTCGACCCAGGCGGTCTGCGCGGCGGCGGCGAGGACCGAGCCGACGATCATCACGACCCAGCCGGTGACGAAGATCCTCCGGGCCCCGACGAGGTCGGAGAGGCGTCCGCCGAGGAGCAGCAGGCCGCCGAAGACGATCACGTAGGCGTTGAAGACCCACTGGAGCTCGCCCTGGGAGAAGCCCAGGTCCTTCTGCATCTCGGGGAGCGCGACCCCGATGATCGAGGTGTCCATGATGACCATGAACTGGGCGGTGGCGAGCACGAGAAGTGCCCACCAGCGCCGGGGGTTGACGTTCGACATCGCCCTGCCCTTCGCTCGCGGCCGACCGGTGGCCGGGGCCGACCGGTGGCCGGGGCCGACCCGGGTCGTTCATATACCCCTGGGGGGTACCTTCGCGGAGTAACGTAGCATACCCATGGGGGGTATGTAAGAGTGAATCGGGCGCCCGCTTCCGCCACGGATCCGGCCCCCCGGGCGGGCACAATGCGCCCATGACCGCAACCGAGGACAGCGCGACCGAGACCGGCGAACTCCTCCGGCGCTGGAACGCCACCCTGCGTGCCGCCCGCGCCGGCCGCGAGGGCCCCGACCCCGCCCCGTACGGCCACGACCTGCTCGCCCGCTGGGCCGAACCCCAGCGCCGCTACCACACCACCGCGCACCTGCGGGCGGTCCTCGACCGCGTCGACGAGCTCACCGACCAGGGCGGCGAGGGCGGGGAGCTCGAACTCGTCCGGCTCGCCGCCTGGTTCCACGACGCCGTCTACCGCCCCGACCGCTCCGAGAACGAGGAACGCTCGGCCCACCTCGCCGAACGCGCCCTGACGGAAGCCGGGTTGACGCCCCACGAGGTCGCCGAGGTGGCCCGCCTGGTCCGCCTCACCCTCACCCACGACCCGGCCCCCGGCGACCTCAACGGCGAGACCCTCTGCGACGCCGACCTCGCGATCCTCGCCACCGACCCCGACACCTACCGGGGGTATGCGGCGGCCGTCCGCGAGGAGTACGCCTTCGTCCCCGACGACGCCTTCCGCGAGGGCCGCGCCGCCGTCCTCCGCCAGCTCCTCGGCCTGCCCCGCCTCTTCCGCACCCCGTACGGCGCGGCGGTCTGGGAGGAGAAGGCGCGGGAGAACCTGGAAAGGGAACTCGGGGAACTGGCCGCGGACTGACGGCGGAACCACCGCGTGCGCCAACGCCCGGAAACGAAAAGGAACATGAGACCGCGCACGGCCCTTCCTCCCACCACCGCGATACCCGCCCTTTCCCGGTGACCGCGCGCGGTGGCGCATCCGCGGATTCCGAGGGAAGGAATCCGAAGCCCTCCGGGAAAAGCACGCGGAGCGCCCTGGAGAAGGAGTCCGCGGAGGCGCGGCTTTCCCCGGGCGCCGCCGACACCCCCGCCCCGGGGACAGCCGTCCCCACCGCCCTCACCGGCCACGTCGTCGGCTTCGGGGCGAAGAGGACCACCAGGACGGAGGTCGAGGCCGACCGCGACACGGAGGCCGACCGGAAGGAGCGCCGGCCACCGGCCGGCCTCATCGGCGACTCCCCCCACATCACGACTCCCTCACCACGGAACCGGTCGGGCGCCGAAAAGGAACAAGGCCGCCGCGGATCACCGGAAGGAGATCTCGTATGACGAGAAGAACACGCCTCCCGGAATGACCGGAACGAATTCCCCGTTGACCTATGTCATGCCCTACCCCTCCGCCGAGCCCACCGCCGCCACCCCCGCCGCCCCGTCCCCCCGGATGCCCCTGGCCGTCTCCATCCTCGGCCTCTCCGTCTTCGCGCTCGGCACGAGCGAGTTCATGCTCTCCGGCCTCCTGCCCCCCATCGCGGAGGACATGGACGTCTCCATCCCCCAGGCCGGCCTCCTCATCTCGGCCTTCGCCATCGGCATGGTGATCGGCGCCCCGCTCCTCGCGGTGGCCACCCTCCGCCTCCCCCGCAAGACGACCCTGGTGGCCCTGATCGCCGTCTTCGGCCTCGGCCAGATAGCCGGCGCGCTCGCCCCGGGGTACGGGGTCCTCTTCGCGTCCCGGGTGGTCAGCGCACTCGCCTGCGCCGGCTTCTGGGCCGTCGGCGCGGCCGTCGCCATCGCGATGGTCCCGGTCTCCGCCCGCGCCCGCGCCATGGCCGTCATGATCGGCGGCCTCTCCATCGCCAACGTCCTCGGCGTCCCCGCCGGCGCCTTCCTCGGCGAGCACCTGGGCTGGCGCTCCGCCTTCTGGGCGGTGGGCGCCGCCTCCGCGATCGCGCTGGTGGGCGTGGTGACCCGCATCCCCCACATCCCCCTCCCCGAGAGGAAGCCCCGCCTCCGTCAGGAGCTCACGATCTACCGGGACCGCCAGGTCCTCCTGTCGATCGTGATCACCGCCCTGGCCGCCGGCGGCGTCTTCTGCGCCTTCTCCTACCTGGCCCCGCTCCTCACCGACGTCTCGGGCCTCGACAAGACCTGGGTCTCGGCCGTCCTGGCCCTCTTCGGCATCGGCGCCCTGATCGGCACGACGATCGGCGGCCGGGTCGCCGACGCCCACCTCTTCGGCGTCCTCCTCACCGGCATCACGGCCTCGACGGTCTTCCTGGCGGCCCTGGCGGTCCTCGCCGCCTCCCCGGTGGCCACGATCCTCCTGGCCTTCCTGCTCGGCGTCTCCGCCTTCTACACGGCCCCCGCCCTCAACGCCCGCATGTTCAACGTCGCCGGCGCCGCCCCCACCCTCGCCGGCGCCACCACCACCGCCGCCTTCAACCTGGGCAACACCGGCGGCCCCTGGCTGGGCGGCACCGTCATCGACGCCGACCTCGGCTACGCCTCCCCGGCCTGGGCGGGCGCGGCCATGACCCTCCTGGCCCTCGCGGCGGCCGCGGTCTCCCTCCGCCTGACCCGCCCGCGGAAGTCCCTCGTGGTGATGGGCGCCCAGGGCGCACCGGCACCCGAACCGTCCCGACAGGGCAACTGAGCGAACCCCTCCGACCAAGACGCGCCCCTGCAAGTGCCATGACCTTTAAAGTGGTTGAGGCATCGACGACGAGCGACGAACCAGGGGGCGGTCTTGACCGAGAACGTGAACGACGCGGTGGACGGGACGACGCTGCCGTTCTGGGTCGAGGTCGAGGAGACCGACGAGGACGACGCCATGGGCGGCCTCTTCCGCAGGGGTGGCGGCGACGCCGACTCGGTCCTCCGCCCCGTCCCCCTCGGCCCGCTCCGCAAGAACCTGGCCGAGACCGTGGACGCCCTCCAGAAGGTCTTCGCCGACATCGCGGCGCGCGAGGGCACTCTCCCCCTCGCCGAAGCCCAGATCACCTTCCAGGTGACGGCCGGAGGCGGCATCCAGCTCGTCGGCGGCGGACAGGTCGCCGGCACCCGAGGACTGACGCTCACCTTCAAGCGCCCGGCGTAGTCCTCCGCATGGCCCGGTACAAGGCCCTGCTCATCGGGGCGAGCGAGTACGACGACGAGGGGATCCCTTCCCTCCCCTTCGTCAGGGACGATCTCCAGCGGCTCAGCCAGGCGCTGTCCGCGCGTGACTTCCAGCCGGTGAAGATCGTCGAGTCGCCACGGGGCATCACGCCCAACGTCGTGAACGGCAACGTCCGCCGCTTCCTCCAGGAAGCCAAGCGGGGCGACAGCCTCTTCGTCCTCATCAGCGGACACGGCCTGCACTTCGAGGGCAGGGACTACCTGATCCCCGAGGACGCCTCGCACGAGATCGAGCCCTTCGCCGACGCCTGTGTGGAGATCGGCTGGCAGAAGGACCTGGAGAACTGCGCCGCGGAGCACGTGGTCTTCCTCGTCGACGCCTGCCGCGAGGGAGTCGAACGGGACATCAAGGCGCCGCCGCGGAAGATCGGCTGGGAACCCCGGAAGATCGAGGCCGCCCTGCGCCGCAAGGTCGCCTACGTCTACGCCTGCTCGACCGGCCAGTACGCGCGCTTCGTGCGCGAGAAGGACGAGGTCGCGCCGGGCTCCGACGTCGACACCCAGCCGGGCGACTCCTTCAGCCTCTTCTCCCGCGCCGTCTCCGACGTCGTCGCCGAAACGGCCCACCGGCTCGACATCGCGGGCTTCGCCGACGCCGTGCAGGAGCGGGTCTCCGCCCTCCACGCCGCCTATGGGAAGAAGGGCCGGGTCCAGCAGGTCCGCGTCGACACGGACGTGCCCCACCGGGAGTTCTCCGTCCTCCCCGGGCCCCCGCGCAGCGCCTCGGTCCACCCGTGGGTCCAGGCCGCCGAGCACCTCGTGTGGGACCTCGTCGACCCCTCGCCGGCACGGGACGCCCTCCGGCGCACCTGCGTCACGATGGCGGCACGGCTCTCGGAGGCGTACGAGGACGCGGCACACGCCCTCCGCGACGACCCCTGGCACGACCGCGAGCTGGCCCGCCGCACCCTGGAACGGCTGGCCTTCCTCGCCAAGCTCGGCAAGGGCACCGCCCTGTCCCCCAGCGAGGCCGCCCTCCTCGTCCTCCTCCCCCTCGTGAGCCAGGCCTTCTGGTCCCACGAGGCGGCCCGGCGCACCCACGTACTGGAGCCGGAGGCCTCCGGCTCCACGGCCTCGCCCGAGCAGCAGCGCTTCCGCAAGTTCGTCCGCGGCTTCCCCCGCCTCAAGCGCCGCCTGCGCACCCTCGACCAGCGCGGAACCGCCGACGGGTCCGTGGAGCGCATCCGTTGGTGGCTCTACCACCGGTGGCTCACCCGCCAGCCCGAGCTGTACACCTCCGAGACCCTCAAGGAGCTCCTGGGCCCGCTCCCGAAGGACGCCGAGTGCCCCGCCTGGGTCCCGGCGACCCTCTCGGACAGCCGGTTCCTGGACCTCCTCCGGGACATGCGCGCCGCCCCCTTCACCGTCGCGGCACAGGGCGGTGACGCGAGGGAGTTCGTCGCCGCCGCCACCCGGGACGAGCACCTCATCCGCGGGGACCTCGTCGAAGCCCTGGCCAAGGCGGCCCAGGCCTTCGCCGTCGACCCCCTGGAGCTCCCCGAGATCGTCGTGGAACACCTCGGCATCTCCGACAGCGTCGACCTCGCCGGGCTCCTCACGGCGGTCCGGGGCTCGGACTGGCGCCAGTCCGGCACGGGCCGCTCCCTCCACGCGGTCTGCGACCACCCGGCCGTCCAGATCGCCCTGCGCGAGCACGCCCGCCACGCGGACGCCCTCCTCCGCGCCGTCAACCGCTCGGAGCACCTCACCGCCCTCCGTGCCCTCCCCCCGTACGCGGACGCCGACCTGGTCCGCCTCAGCGGCGCCACCGCCGCCCGCATGGCGGACGGCATCCGCTTCCAGCTCGCCGAGGACCGCGTCCAGGAACTCCTGATGGGCGAGGGACTGTACGGCGAGCGGGACCTGGCCATCCGCGAGCTGTACCAGAACGCCCTGGACGCGGTCCGCTACCGCGACCGCCGCGTGGAGTACCTGCGCCGGAGGGGCCACCCGGTCGCCCCCTGGGAAGGGCTCATCGAGTTCGTCCAGGGCATCGACGAACAGGAGCGCCCGTACCTCGAATGCCGGGACAACGGGGTCGGGATGGGCATCGACGAGCTGGGCAAGGTCTTCTCCCAGGGCGGCACCCGCTTCGTCGACCTGCCCGAGTACATCGAGGAGCAGTCGGCCTGGACCGAGCTGGGCGAGCCGAAGATCGAGCTCTTTCCCAACAGCCGCTTCGGGATCGGCGTCCTGAGCTACTTCATGCTGGCGGACGAGATCGAGGTCCGCACCTGCCGCATGGGGCTCGACGGCCGCCCGGGCCGCCTCCTCCGGGTCCGCATCGCCGGCCCCGGCAACCTCTTCCGGATCGACGACCTCGGAGAGGGCACGGAACCGGGAACCACGGTCCGGCTCCTCCTCGCCGACCACCAGGAACGGGTCTCCTGCGTGGAGGCCCTGCAGGAGGTCCTGTGGCTGGCGCCGTACCGGACGACGGCCGAGCACGGCTTCCGGAACCACGAATGGCTGCCGGACGAGCTGTCCGCGGACGGACACGAGGCCCAGCTCCGGAAGAGGGGCAACCGGAACCAGGGTCCTTTCTCCTTCCACCCCTCCGAGCTTCCCGAAGTCTGGTGGACCGACGGCCTGGGCTGGCTCCTGGCCGACGGCCTGTACGCGGAAGGACCCGAGAGCGAGCAGCCGTACGGCACCGTGGTCAACCTCGTCGGCCCACACCAGCCGGAACTGAGCATCGACCGCAACCACCTGCGGAAAGTCGACGTCGACCATGTGAAGAACCTCGTCCACCAGGCAATTCCCAGCCTGTTCACGACGGCACGCGGGGTACTGACACCGCTCTGGCTCGCCCACCTCGCCGCGTACTCGGTCATCCTCGCCGACGACATCGTCGAGCGGGCGGCCGAGGCCGAGTTTCCCTGGCCCGTGGGCACGGCCGAACGGCCCATCGGGGACGTCGGGGTCTTCACCCCCGACGCCGTGCTCCTGCCCCTGGTCGACGGCGACTACGGCGAGGACCCGTCCGTGCACCTGGCGACTCTTCTTCGCTCGACGCCCGAGCAGGTACTCGGCTGGCGCCTGCACACGCTCTACGCGGCCGGTCTCGGCGACCCGCTCGCCCCGGCCCCCGCCCCCCTCCACGACCGTCCCACGGCGCGGCCGTCCGATCTCGCCCTCCTCCTGTCCCAGCCCTACGCGGCCCACCAATGGGCAAGAGAGGCGGACAACTGGCTGAGCGGCCCGGAATCAGGCACGGCCCTCTACGCCGTGCCCTCGCTCTCCTACAGGAACACCGGACTCGCCAGCCTGGCCGTGCTCCCGCGGTGGCGTGACCCGAGGAAGCCCGTCTCACCCGATGTCCTCTTCGAGATCATGAACGTGACCGGGTACCCGGCGGCGCACCTCGCGGAGCGGATGCGGGAACTGGGCTTCACCGTGGCACCGCTGTACGGCGCCGAGGCCGCGAAGCCCGCCGATCTCCCCCTCCTCCGGGAGCGATGGGGAGACGACTTCTGCCGGAAGCCGGGCACCGCCCTCCCGCTGCCGCAGATCTTCCTGAGTGCCGCGTACGCCGAGGTCTCGCCCCGCCAGGCCGCGAAACGGCTCGGGGAACTGGGCTTCACCGTCCCCCACGACGTCCCCGACGGCCCCCTGTCCTCCGAGGAGAAGGCCGTACTCCGGGAGTACGTGAGGGACACCACCGCCGATGCCCATGCCCGGGAGTCTGCGGACATCTCCGTGACGGCGATCGTCACCGCCGCCTGCGGAACGGGGGTGACCCCGCGCGAAGCAGCCGCCGTCTTCGCCCGTGCCGGGTTCACGCTCCCCTGCGAGGACGAGGCCCTGCCCGGACTCACGGACGCCGACGAGGCTCTGGTCAGCCATGGGAGCGCCCTCCTCTCCCCCTACCTGCCGGTGCCCCGGGTCCACCTCTGGTTCGCCGCCGACCGCACCGGCCGTACAGCGGAGGAGGTCGCTTCCCGCCTCTCGGAACTGGGCTTCACCGTCCCGGAGCTCGACGGCGGCCCACCACCGTTCACCCGGCAGGACTTCGCCTTCCTGGGTTCGACCTTCTACACCTCGAGAAACGCCCGATGGCCCCAGGACGGGGCCCATCTGGACGCCTCCGAGATGAGCGCCCTCGCCCATCGGTGGGACTTTCCCATGAAACAGACGCGCGAACGTCTCACCGGGCTCGGGTACGACTGTGCCCGGAACCTCGCGTTCGACGACTTCACGAAGCGCGACCTCGAAATCGCCTACTTCTGTTTCGCCGGCGAACCGACGGAGTCCGTCGGCCCCGCCCTCCTGGACGCCGTCGCCGAGCACGTCGGCCGGCCCGCCGAGGACGTCGCCGAGCACGTCACCGGCTTCGGCTTCACCGTCGAGCCCCCCACCCCCGAGCACCTGGCGGAGCGCACCGCCGAGAAGGTGCTCCTCGCGGACCTGGGGGACGGTAAGAAGCCGGACGACGAGCCGCCCGGCTCCGTCGGTCTGCCCGTGTTGGCCGCCGTCGCCGCCCGTCTGCGGCTCCCCTTCCGGACGGTCGCCGACCGGGCGACGGCGCTCGGCATGCGGCACGAGGCCGCGGACTGGTTCGCGTCGGCTTAGGCGGGCTCCTACGGATCACGCCGCGAGCCCGGCAGGATCCGGAGGAGACGGCCCGGGCGGTCAGGTGCGCGGCGCCGGCCCCCGCGCCGGGCGCCCCTTGGGGCGGCGGAGGCCGGCGGCCGTGAGGCGGAGGAGGAGTTCCTTGGAGCCGACCTGGACGGCGCCGGCCGCCACCGCCGCCTCGTACCAGTCGGCCGGGATGTCGTAGTGGTCGCGGTCGAAGCCGCGGGCCGGTGCGCCGAGGTCGGCGGCGAAGGCGTGCAGCTCCTCGAAGGAGACGTCGCTGACCAGGTGGGACCACATGCGGCCGTGGCCGGGCCAGGTCGGGGGGTCGATGTAGAGGGCCACGTCAGACTCCCGCCCCGGACCGGCGGGGGCGTCTTCTCACGTCAGCCCGCCCACCCGGGCCACCACCACGCCCTGCTTGCCGCAGACCCAGTGGGGGTCGGGGCCCAGCTCCGGTTCGACGTCGAGGGCGTGGGGGTCGCCGGAGGAGCAGACGGGGCAGAGCGGCCAGCGGCCGTACGCCTCCAGGAGGGCGTCCTGGACGTCCTGGGCGACGAGGCCCGCGACGTACTCCGCGCCCTCGGGCCACTGCTCGACCCACCAGCGGCGGTGCGTGACCGCGTCCTCGACCATCGACACGACCTGGGCGGCGGCCACGTCACGGGCCGCGAGGTCGGCCAGCACCAGGGCGCGAGCGGTGTGCAGCGCCTGCTCGACGGGGTCGATGTCGTCCATGGGGTCATTGTCCCCCGGCCGCCCGGGAAGGACGAAGGTCCCCTCCCCCTCAGGGACGTACGGGGGCTTGTCGGGGCGGGATGATGAAAGTATCTTTCAGGCGTGACCAATGACGTGAAGGAAACTTTCAGCGGCGAGACGGCGACCGCCCCCTCCGTGTCCCCCTCACCCGCGTCCGCCTCCTCCGCGACCGCGCCGCCCGCTCCCGCCGCGCTCGCCGCCAAGGTGCGGACCCTCTCCCCTTCCATGACCCGCTCCATGCAGCGGGTCGCCGAGGCCGTCGCCGGGGACCCCGCCGGGTGCGCCGCCCTCACGGTCACCGGTCTCGCCGAGCTGACCGGCACCAGCGAGGCCACCGTGGTCCGCACCGCGCGGATCCTCGGCTACCCGGGCTACCGCGACCTCAGACTCGCGCTCGCCGGGCTCGCCGCCCAGCAGCAGTCGGGCCGGGCCCCGTCCGTCACCGCCGACATCGCCGTCGACGACCCGGTCGCCGACGTCGTCGCCAAGCTCGCCCACGACGAGCGGCAGACGCTCGCCGACACCGCCGCCGGGCTCGACACCGTGCAGCTCGGCGCCGTCGCCGCGGCCTGCGCCACCGCCCGCCGGATCGACGTGTACGGCGTCGGCGCCTCCGGCCTCGTCGCCCAGGACCTCGTGCAGAAGCTGCTGCGGATCGGGCTCGTCGCCCACGCCCACAGCGACCCGCACCTCGCCGTCACCAACGCCGTGCAGCTCCGCCCCGGCGACGTCGCCCTCGCCATCACCCACTCCGGCTCCACCGGCGACGTCATAGAACCGCTCCGGGTGGCCTTCGAGCACGGCGCCACCACGGTCGCGGTCACCGGCCGCCCGGACGGTCCCGTCAGCCAGTACGCCGACCACGTGCTGACCACCTCCACCGCCCGCGAGAGCGAGCTCCGGCCGGCCGCCATGTCGTCCCGTACCAGCCAACTCCTGGTCGTGGACTGCCTGTTCACCTGCGTCACCCAGCGCACGTACGAGACGGCGGCCCCTGCCCTCGCGGCCTCGTACGAAGCCCTCGCCCACCGCCACTCCCCCCGAACCACCCGCTGACCATGAAAGAGCAGCCCGCCGTGTCCACCACGTACTCCGAGCTCCGCGCCCAGCTGGCCACCCTCACCACCGAGGCGTTCCGCCCCGAACTGGCCGAGATCGACCGGCTGTCCACCCTGGAGATCGCCCGCACCATGAACGGCGAGGACCAGTCCGTCCCCGCCGCCGTCGCCCGCGCGCTCCCCGCCATCGCCGCCGCCATCGACGCCACCGCCGAGCGGATGGCCCGCGGCGGCCGGCTCCTCTACCTGGGCGCCGGCACCGCCGGGCGGCTCGGCGTCCTCGACGCCAGCGAGTGCCCGCCCACCTTCAACACCGACCCCTCCCGGGTCGTCGGCCTGATCGCGGGCGGCCCCTCCGCCATGATCCAGGCCGTCGAGGGCGCCGAGGACTCCAAGGAGCTCGCCGCCGCCGACCTGGACGCGCTCGGGGTCGGCCCCGACGACACCGTGGTCGGCATCTCCGCCTCCGGCCGCACCCCGTACGCCATCGGCGCCGTCGAGCACGCCCGCGGCCTCGGCGCGCTCACCATCGGCCTGTCCTGCAACGCGGAGAGCGCCCTCGCGGCCGCCGCCGAACACGGCATCGAGGTCGTCGCCGGGCCCGAACTCCTCACCGGTTCCACCCGGTTGAAGGCCGGCACGGCGCAGAAGCTGGTCCTCAACATGATCTCGACGATCACCATGATCCGGCTGGGCAAGACCTACGGGAACCTCATGGTCGACGTCCGCGCCTCCAACGAGAAGCTCCGGGCCCGCTCGCGCCGCATCGTCGCGCTCGCGACCGGCGCCCCCGACGAGCAGATCGAGGCCGCCCTCACCGCCGCCGGGGGAGAGGTGAAGAACGCCATCCTGATCATCCTCGCCGACGTCGACGCCGCCACCGCGGCGCAGCGCCTGAAGGACTCCCGCGGCCACCTGCGCGCGGCCCTGCACACGGCCACCTGAGCCGCACGCTCCTCCCCCACCCCCGCACCGAAGGCACCACCGCACCATGAGCACAGACGACAAGAACCGCGCCATCGCCGCCGCGATCCTCCCCCTCGTCGGCGGCGCCGGGAACATCACCTCCGTGGCCCACTGCATGACCCGCCTCCGGCTGGGGCTGCGCGACCGCTCGCTCGTCCGGGACGAGGCCCTGAAGGCCCTGCCGTCCGTGATGGGTGTGGTGGAGGACGACACCTACCAGATCGTCCTCGGCCCGGGCACGGTCGCCCGCGTGACCCCCGCGTTCGAGGCCCTGGTGGCCGAGGCCCCGACGCCGGTCGCCTCCGCCGACGACCTGGCGGCCCAGGGCGCCGCGATCAAGGCGGCCCGTAAGGCGAAGAACGCGACCCCCTTCAAGCTCTTCCTCCGCAAGATCGCGAACATCTTCGTCCCGCTGATCCCCGCCCTCATCGGCTGCGGCATCATCGCCGGCCTCAACGGCCTGCTGATCAACCTCGGCTGGCTGCCCGGCGTCACCCCGGCGCTCGCCGCCATCGCGAGCGGCTTCATGGCCCTCATCGCGGTCTTCGTCGGCTACAACACGGCGAAGGAGTTCGGCGGCACGCCGATCCTCGGCGGCGCGGTCGCCGCCATCATCGTCTACGCGGGCGTGGCGAAGATCGAGGTCTTCGGCCAGACCCTCTCGCCCGGCCAGGGCGGTGTCCTCGGCGCGCTCGGCGCGGCCGTCCTCGCCGTGTACGTCGAGAAGTGGTGCCGCCGCTGGGTGCCGGAGTCCCTGGACGTCCTGGTCACCCCGACGCTCACGGTGCTCGTCTCCGGCCTGGTCACGATCTTCGGCCTGATGTTCGTCGCGGGCGAGGTCTCGCAGGGCATCGGCGACTTCGCCAACTGGCTCCTGGAGAACGCCGGCGCCGGCGCCGGCCTCCTCCTCGGCGGCCTCTTCCTGCCGCTGGTCATGCTCGGCCTCCACCAGGCCCTCATCCCGATCCACACCACCCTCATCGAGCAGCAGGGCTACACCGTCCTCCTCCCGATCCTGGCGATGGCGGGCGCGGGCCAGGTCGGCGCGGCCATGGCCGTCTACCTCAAGCTGCCCCGCAACGGCTCCATCCGCCGCACCATCAAGTCCGCCCTCCCGGCCGGCTTCCTCGGTGTCGGCGAGCCGCTGATCTACGGCGTCTCCCTCCCGCTGGGCCGTCCCTTCGTCACGGCCTGCGTCGGCGGCGCGTTCGGCGGCGGCTTCGTCGGCCTCTTCAACATGCTGGGCGACAAGGTCGGTTCCACCGCCATCGGCCCGTCCGGCTGGGCGCTCTTCCCGCTCCTCGACGGGAACAAGGGCCTCGGCTCGACGATCGCGATCTACGCGGGCGGCCTGATCGTCGGCTACCTCGTCGGCTTCGTCGCCACCTACTTCTGGGGCTTCAGCCGCGAGCTGATCGAGGAGTTCGACGTGGACACGGAGGCGGCGGCCGAGGCGGCGGAGGCGCGGCCGGTGGCCGCCGGCGGGCCCGCGGCCGGCACCGACACCGGCACCACCGCGGAGCCGGTGAAGGTCTGACCCGGCACACCCCGGCCCCGCCCCCGGGCGCGCGTGACGCGCGCCC
>NZ_JBHTST010000037.1:0-57215 GCF_042794995.1 Streptomyces sp. NPDC056503 | reverse complement strand
GTACCAGTACCACGGAGAGACGCCGATCTCCTCGGAGATCGAGTAGATCCCGTAGATCGTCCCGCGGGCATCGCTGCCGGCGATCACCAATGCGTTGTCGACCCCGGGGACCGGTCGCCGCGGGCCGGGCTGCGGCCGACCGGCTCCGTCCCGCTCACCCCCGCGGACTCCGCCACCAGGGCCGGAGCGTGGAAGGCGCCGATCACGGCGGCGACCCGCCGCCCGCCCGCACCCGCCCCGGCGATCACCCGGCGCATCCGGTCCTCGCGGGCCAGATCGGTGGCCGGTACCTCGGCGTCGGTGCGCAGCGCCCAGCCGACGCCGAGCGCGGCGCGCCGCACCGCCTCGGGGGTGCAGCCGGGGGCGAGCACCTCGACGGCACGGTCCCACAGGTCGTCGCCGTCCCGGCCCGTCCCGGCGGAGGTCAGTGCGTCGGCGAACAGCCGCCGCCCCGCGCCCTCCGCCCCCGCGCCGTCCGCCCCCGCGGACCAGCCCGGGTCGCCCAGGGGCAGGTCGCAGCAGACGACCTCGGCGCCCCGGGCCCGTGCCCAGCGCACCGCCGCCAGCTCCGGCGAGAAGTCGGCGAACGGGTAGAACGACAGCCGTCCGCCCTCGCCCGTCCCGGCCAGCGCGACCGGCGCGACCGTCTCGGGATCGGAGAGGTGCTCCAGCCACGGCTGGAAGTCGGCGGGCAGCTCCACGCAGACCACCTCGGCGTCCGCCGCGTCGAGGAGCGCGGGCACCACGGCGGCGAGCGCCGGGCTGTGGTGCCGCACGCCCAGGAGGTACGGCTCGCGTGACGCGGCCAGCGCGTCGACGGCCGCCCTCGGGTCGGGAACGGTCACCGCAGGCTCCCGCGCAGGTCCCAGAGACGGCGCCACATGGCCGAACCGGTCTCCGCGCGGCGGCGGACCGGCCCGTCCCAGTAGCCGAGCAGTCGGGCGTGGTCGGCCGGATCGTCCTTGCGGACGACGCCCAGGAGGTGCCCCGGGAGCAGGTCGAGGACGTCCCCGCCGGGCAGGTACGCCGCCGAGAGCCCCAGCGACGCCGCCACCTGCACGGCCTCGGCGGTGGACATCACGGTGCCGGGCCGCTCCACGTCCCAGCCCTCCGTCGACCGGCCCGAACGCAGATCGCGGAAGACCGTGACGAGCGCGTCCAGGACGGCGTCGTCGACCGAGAACTCGGCCCCGGCCCGCCGTACCGCCGCGACGGCCTGACGCCGGATCAGGGTCGCCTCCGCGTCGGCGTCGGCGATCGGATCCACGGTCTCGAAGTTGAAGCGGCGCTTGAGCGCGGCCGACATCTCCGACACGCCCCGGTCCCGGAGGTTGGCCGTCGCGATCACGGTGAACCCGGGCGCGGCGCTCACCACGGCGTCCTCCGTCGCGGTCAGCTCGGGGACGGTGACACGACGGTCCGACAGCAGCGACACCAGGGCGTCCTGCACCTCGGGCAGACAGCGGGTGATCTCCTCGACCCGCACCACCCGGCCGGTACGCATGGCGGACAGCACGGGGGAGTCGACCAGGGCCTGCGGGGTCGGGCCCTGGGCGAGCAGCAGGGCGTAGTTCCACCCGTACCGGAAGGCGTCCTCGGTGGTGCCGGCGGTGCCCTGGACGGTGAGGGCGCTGGTGCCGCAGACGGCCGCGGCGAGCAGCTCGGACAGCATCGACTTGGCGGTGCCCGGCTCGCCGGTCAGGAGCAGGCCGCGCTCACCGGCCAGCGTGACGACGCAGCGCTCGACCAGCGCCCGCTCGCCGACGAACTTCGGGACGATCGCGAGCTTCGCGGGCAGCCCCTCGCGCCGCTCGGGCAGCGCGAGTTCGACGCCCGCGCTGCCGCAGACGAAGGTGACGACGGCCCGCGGCGTCAGCGCCCAGCCCGGCGGACGCGGACCCGGGTCCTGCGCGGCGAGGAAGGCGAGTTCGGCGGCGTGGCGCTCCTCGGCGGGCAGGACCTGCCGGGCGGGGGCGGAGGGATCGGTGGTGACGGTCATGCGCGGTTCCTTCGGGAGGTCGCTGGGGGAGAGGGGGACGAACGGTGTACGGAGGTAGCGGGGGTGGGGAGTGGGGGGCGAACGGCGTACGGAGGAGGCCGGGGCGCGGGGGAGCGGAGCGTGCCCCGCGGGCACGGCCCGAGGTCCCGTGGCGGCGGCGCTGCCCTCGGCATGCCGCCACCACGGGCCCCCGACGGCCGTGGCGCCCCGGCGCCCCGGCGCCCCGACGGAGCGGGACGCGCCGGGGCCGCCAGGGCCGGTCAGCGCCGCCGGCGGGTGCGCTTCACCTTGAGCTCCTCGAAGCGCGGCAGGTCGCCGTCGGCGATCCGCCGCCACGCCCGCGCGTACAGCTCGGCCACCGGCTCGGCCGGCACCAGCGGCCCGAGGACGGGCCGCCCGCCCCCTGCCAGGCCGAACAGCGACAGCTTCCACTGCTCGACGGGGAGCACCGGCGCCGACTGGTCCACCCAGGCACCCGGCAGGAACAGCGAGCGCCCCGCGCGGGCCCGGACGGCCGACACCACCAGGTCGGTGGCGGCGAGCTCGGCCCGCGCCGCCTTCAGACGCGCCGGCTTCCACCCCGTCCACCGAGCCGTGTTCCGGTCGGTCGGATCGGGCAGGGCCAGCAGCATCAGGTACAGCGCCGCCGCGTCGGCCCCCAGTCCGTGCGCGGCCGCCGCCTCCGCCACGAGCGCGGGCACCGAGCGCGACGGATCCTGCGGCCACCACGTGCCGTCCCCGTCGGCCGCTCCCGCCACGGGCGCGCCCGGATCGGCCAGCAGCCGCGCGAACGCCGGGTCGTGGCAGCGGCGCAGCGCCGCCTCGACCGACGTGGGCTCCTGGTCCGGCCCGCGCAGCGCCACCAGGTACGGGTCCGAGCCGGTGGAGTCCAGCAGCGAGGTCCGCAGCGCGGGCAGCGGCTGCCCGTCGTGCGTGGCCATCAGCACCGCCCCGTACCGCTCGTGGTCCGGTGCGGTCTCCGTCGGGGCACCCGCCACCTTCCGGAACTCCGCCAGGCTCGTGAAGTGCCCGACCGCGAGGAGCAGCTCCGGCGCGGCCAGCCGCTGCCGCAGGGCCGTCAGCGCGCCCGGCAGCGCCGCCCGCAGCGGGTCGCCCGCCGGAAGCCGGTGGGCCAGCCAGGTCATCAGACCCAGGGCCCCCGCCAGCACGGAGCCGGTGAACGGGGCTTCGGCGGGCGTCACCGGCTCCGGCCGGTCGTTCTGGATCCGCCACGCCACGTCCGCGCCGAGCTCGGGGGAGCCCGCCGGGTCCAGCAGCGCCGGCAGCGCCCGGGCCACGGGCCAGCCGCCGCGCACGGCCCGCGCGGCCTCGGCCGTCAGCCAGTCGGGGACCGGGACCCGGCGGCCGACCCGCGCGTTCCACACCGCGGCCGCCGCGGTCACCTCCGGGCCCTCGGTCCACAGGCGCGCCGGGTCGTCGGGCAGCAGCGCCGCCACCACCTCCTGGCGCACCTCGACCGACAGGGCGCGCAGCTCGTCCCGGGCGTGCCCGGCCTCGGCGACCTTCAGGCCGAGGGTCTTGCGCAGCTCCAGGGGCAGGAAGTTGTTCTCGTGGCTGTCGATCCCCGGCATGCCGGCCAGGACGAGCCCGGCGAGCGCCCGGGAGGCCCCGGTGAGCCGGCCGAACTCCTCGGCCGCCGCGGGCAGGAACGGCGCCGCGCCCCGAGCCTCCGCCTCCTTCAGGAACGCGGCCGCCCAGCCGGCACCGCGCTCGCGGTCACCGACGGGCCCGTCGGCGCGCACCGTGTACGGCCCGGGCACCTCGAACCGCCCGCTCGGGTCGTACAGCAGGGCACCGAACTCCCGGCCGTCCGGGACGCCGTCGCTGTGCTCGGTGAGCCCGAGGGCGGCACCGCCGCCGAGCGGCACCACGCTGCGGTGCGAGGTGTTCCGGCTCTGACCGTGGGGGTCGGTCAGATGCGGCTCGCCGAGGTGGAGCAGCACACGCCGCCAGCGGTCGGCGGATCCGGCCGCCGACAGGACGCCCAGGGCGTCGGTCATCGAGAGCAGACCGCGCAGCGCGGCCCGGTGCGCCTCGTCCGCGCCGGGCGCGACGGCCCGGTAGGCGAGCGCCGCGGGCCGGTCGAGGAGCTGCGTGAACGGCAGCCCGGACCAGGGCAGCGACGGCAGGTCGAAGTGGAGCCGGCCGGGCACGGCCGGGGCCTCCGCGTCGGCGCGCACCGCGGCCAGCTCCTCCAGATAGCGGTGGGTCACGTCCGACTCGGAGCCCCACCGGTAGTAGCCGGAGCCCACCACGCCGTTGAGCGCCTGGGCGAGGACCCGGTCGGACGGGCCCGCGACCCGCTCGACGACGGGCTCGGCCGTCGGGTGGAGCCGGGCGGCGACCGTGTCGAGCCTCCTCTGCTGCCAGACGGCGAAGAACAGCACCTTCACGACACCGGCGACGAGCTCGGGCGCGGTGACCGCGGGGAAGGCGGTGCCCACGAGGGCCACGACGTCCTCGACGCGCTCCGCGTCGACGGCGGCCTTCAGCAGAGTGCCGGCGGTCTCCGCGTCGGCCACGCGCAGCGCGGCCGACCCCTGCGGGTCGCGGGGGCGGAGCGCGTACAGGAAGGGCAGCGGCGGCAGCGGCGCCGCGGCGGTCTTGAACAGCTCGCTCCGGCCGCTCTCGGCCGTCGCCGTGACGACGCCGTCCGGGTCGGTGAGCGACAGCTTCCGCCACTCCCGGCTCAGCGCGCGCGGGCGGTCGTCGCCGGGGAACACCAGTGCCGCGATCGGCATGTCGGCCCCCTCGGGCAGCACCACCTCCCGTCCGGCGGTGTCACCGGCGTGCCAGCCGTTCCCCCGCAGCCGCACCACGCGCCAGCCCAGCAGCCCGTCGACGGGCGCGCCCACGGCGGAACCCTCGACGGCCGGCGCCGGCCGCAGCCAGGAGGAGAACGCCGCGAGCGTGGCGTCCGGGGCGTGCGGCCGCAGCGCGTCGGCCAGGAAACCGGGCTGCGAGCGCCGCCCGTAGGCGCCCTCGGCGGGGTCGTACTCGACCCAGCCGCTCTCGTCCGGCCCGGTGCCGTTCTCGAACACCCAGTACGACGTCCCGTCGGAGATCACGGGGACCTCCATGGGGAGCCGGGTGTCCCCGGCGTGCAGCACGCCGCGGCCGGTGGTGCGGCCGCCGCCGGGCAGCGCCAGGCTGACCTGGCCGGACCGCAGCGACCACGCGTTGACGTTCTCGTCGAGCGTGACCAGCCGGTCGGGCGCCGTGTGCCAGTACCCCTGCGCCGGGCCGTTGCCGTACCCGCTCCAGAAGACGAACAGGGCGCCGTCCACGTAGTGGAAGCCGCGGCTGCGGACCGAGGACGCCGCGGAGGACGGGATGCGCAGGTCATGGACGAGGAGGGTGGAGTCGGCGTCGATCACCCGGACCTGGGTGGCGTTCGACACGATCAGATGGGGCCAGGCCTCGACCACGGTCAGCTGGTCCGGATCCGACGACAGCTCCGCCACCGTCCGCTCCCACTCCGGCCAGTGGAACTCCTCCCACACACCGCCGCGCAGGGAGCGCGCCAGCGTCTCGCCGAGGTCGGCGCCCGCCGCTGCGGCCACCTCGTCCGGCGCGAGCGCCAGGGCCTCGGACGGCAGCCACGCCAGGGTGGACAGGGCCTTCGGCAGGGCGGGAAGCCCGGCCGCCCCCGACTTCCGGGCCACCTCGCCGGTCCAGCGGGCGAGCAGCAGGCGCCCGCCGGACGAGGCGGCCAGCCGGCGCAGGACGTCCGCGTCGTGGCCGCCTCCGCCGAAGCCGTCCGCACCCCGGTCGAAGGACCGGTGGAAACGCGGGTCGGCGGCGAGCGCGGCCAGGTCCCGGGGCCGCTCGGACTGGTGCCAGTCCATCAGGTCCAGCGCCGTGTCACGCGGGCGGTCGTCCCGCTCCGGCGCGGTCACGGGGACGTCCAGGGCGAGCAGCAGGTCCAGCAGGTTGACGTCCTCCACACCGACCCGCAGCGCGCGCCGCCCCTCGGGGCGGGCCGCCAGATCGGCGCGGATCCGTGCCGCCGCCCGCTCGACCAGCTCCAGCAGCGCCGTCGGGGTCGGCCGCCGGCCCCAGCCGCGGTGCCGGGCGGCGTGGTAGCGCTCCAGCCAGCCGGCGGCACCGTCGGCGCACTGCTCCTCGGCGGGCCGCTCCGCGTCGGCGAGGCCCGCGTCGGCACCGGACTCCGCGAGGATCTCCAGCCACAGCTCGCTCAGGGCGCCGTCGTCCGACGTCGGCGTCAGCGTGAGCAGGCTGCCCCGGACCGCCGGCACGCGCCGGGCCAGCGCGACGAGGGGGGCGCGGTGCGCCTTCCACCAGCCCGCCGCCGCCCGGAGGGTGGCCGGCAGCGGCAGCAGCTCGGCGAGGAAGTCCTGCTCGGCCTCGCCGCCGGACCGGCCCGCGGCGCGGGCGAGCCGCCGCAGCTCCGTGGTGGCCTGCGCGGACGGGGCGAGCCCGCCCGCCGTACGGCGCACGCACAGCCGCCGGAACCGCTCGTACGCCTCCTCCGGCGCGAGCCGCGCCGACAGCTCCTTGCCGTAACCGGACAGCACCTTCACCGGCAGCGCGCCGGCGAGCGCGAACTCCAGGAACACGGCGTCGAGCCGGTCCTCGTCGACCGCCAGCCCGTGCTGCGCCTCGCTGGTGCGGGCGCGGCCGAACAACTGCCCCGCGTACGTGGTGTTCTCCACCGCGAGGAAGACGCGCGCGGCCTGCTCGTAGAAGACGGGCAGGAAGTGGGGCACGGAGGAGGCGAGCCGACCGGCCAGTTCGAGGCAGGCGTCGAGCGCCGCCTTCGGCTTGGTCTTGGCCTGCCGCGCGAGCCGGTCCAGCTCGGGCACGACGGCCAGCGCGTGATGCCCGTCCTCCGGGTGGTGCACCAGCACCCACTCGGGGAAGCCGAGCTCCTGACGCCGGCCCAGGCCCACCACGACCGGTTCGGCCGCGGGTTCGAGCCCGAGGAAGCCCGCGGCCAGGTCCTCGGCGGCGCCGAGTTCGGCGGCGGTGAGCCGTACGACGACCCGGTCCTCGCCGAGCACCGGATGGCGGTAGACCCGTGCCGTCAGCTCCACCGCGGAGGGCCCGGCCCCCACGGTGTCGGCCGGGAGCACGGCCCCGGCGTCCAGCAGCTCCGTCTCGTTCGTCGTGGTCGTGCCGGTCACGCGTTCCCACCCTCTTCGATCGTGCGGCCGGCGTAGAGCGCGGCGGCCATGCGCATCCCCTCGGACCAGGCGACCGGTCCGACCCCGTCGAGCCGCACCGCGCGGCCGTCCTCGTCGTGCCAGCTGAGCCCGCCGGTCTCCGACTCCCCGTCCCAGTACGGCTCGCCGATCCACACCGAGGCCTCGGTCGTCCGGCCGCCGTCGCGGACCTTGCAGGTGGCGTACCCGCCGGAGACCCGGTAGCCGAGCCCGGTGGCCCGTGCGGCGAGCCCGAAACGGGAGGCGAACTTCCCGCCCGCGTAGTCGCGGACCTCCGTCGCGTTCGCGGCGTGCGCCTCCGGACGCGTCCAGGTGGCGCGGTGGATCTGCTCCACCCGCTGGGTGATGCCCAGTTCGGCCGCGAACTCCCGTACGTCGTCCAGATCGGGGAGCAGCACCGGATGCGGCAGGGTGACCGCGCGCGGCGCCAACCGCACCGTCTCGCCGTCGAGATCGACCACCTTGAGCCCGCCGTCGTCCGACACGTCCCTCAGGAAGCCGACCTCGTCCGGGTCGTCCCCCACGACGGCCATGTCCCGCAGCGCGGACCGCCACGCCTCGTCCGGCCACACCCGGGCGACCAGTGCCGTCGGCACCGGCAGCGAGGACACCATCCAGGCGTCCACCTGGGCCACGCACGCGTCCGCGTGCCGGTCCAGCCACTCGGAGAGCCGCTTCAGCCGGTCCACCCCGGGGTCGTCCCGAAGCGCCTTCGGCACGGTCTTCAACTCCCGCCCCCCGGACCGGCGGGCGACCACCCGCCCGCCCTCGCCGAGGGTCACCTCGTACCCCTCGCCCGCGTCCACCCACGCCATCTGCCGCGCCCCTCCACCCGTACGTCACTCGTCCACGCAGCCGGAACCAGGGGCACAGCGCCCCTTGAACTGCGGTAGGAGCACGACACTATGCGGCGCCACTGACAACGCGTCCGCCCGCCCTCACCGGCCGCCGTTCAGGGCGGCCCGGCAAGGACGGGCGGCTGGACGGCGGGTGAACGGGCGGACGGGCGGGTGGCGGACGGACGGGCGGACCGGCGGCGTACGGAAGGCGGGGCGGAGGCCGGCGCGGAAGGCCGGCGGACGGGCGGACGGACGGGCGGACGGGCGGACGGGCGGACCGGCGGACGGGCGTCAGACCACCGACAGGACGATCTTGCCGGTCGTACGCCCCCGCTCCCCGAGCTCGTGGGCCTTCGCCGCCTCGGAGAGCGGCAGCACGGTGTCGACGACAGGACGCAGCGCCCCCCGCTCCACCAGCGCCGCGATCTCGCGCAGACCGAGGTGGTCGGGCTCGACCAGGACCCAGGAGGCGCGCACGCCCTCGGGGGCGGCGGGGACGTCGTCCGGCCCCGGCAGGGTGACGAGCCGGCCACCCGCCCGCAGCACCTTCAGCGAACGCTCGGCCGTCTCCCCGCCGAGCGCGTCGAGGACGACGTCGACGTCGGACACGGCGTCCTCGAACCGGACCTCGCGGTAGTCCAGGACCTCGTCCGCACCGAGCTCCCGGAGCAGCTCGTGCTTGGCCGCGCTCGCCGTGCCGATCACGTACGCCCCGCGCGCCTTGGCGATCTGGACCGCCAGGTGCCCCACCCCGCCGGCCGCCGCGTGCACCAGCACCCGCTCGCCCGGCCGCACCCGCGCCGCGTCGACCAGCGCCTGCCAGGCGGTCAGCGCGGCCAGCGGCAGGGCCGCGGCCTCCACGTGGCTCAGCGACGCCGGCTTCGGCGCGAGGTGGCGGGCCGGCGCCACGACGTACTCGGCGTAGCCGCCCGCCTGCCGGGGAAACAGCGGCATCCCGAAGACCTCGTCACCCGGACGGAGGACCCCGACGCCCGGTCCCACGGCCTCGACCGTGCCGGAAACGTCCCAGCCGACCACCGGCAGGGCGTCCCACGCGATGAGCGCGCCACTCGCCCGGGTCTTCCAGTCCACCGGGTTCACACCGGCCGCGTGAACCCGCACCAGGACCTCGTTCAGGCCGGGTACGGGGCGCTCCACCTCGCGCTCGACGAGCACCTCGGGTCCGCCCCACTGCTCCACGACCATCGCACGCATGTTCTTTCCTCGTTCTCTCACCGTCGGTGTCCACCGGATCCCTTCCGGCGGCGACCCGTCCACCATCGCGCCTTCCGCCGTCGTCCGGTGTTGGCCCGCTGGCCACTATGTGACAGGATTTGGCCAGGAGGCCCCGACCATGACCGACACCGAGAAGACCGAGAAGACCGAGACGACCGGGCGGACCGAACAGGCCGGGCGGACCGAGCGGACCGGGAGTGCGGCGGACGCACCCGCCCACCGCGTCGCGGTGCTCGCCCTCCCCGGTGTGCCGCCCTTCGAGCTGGGCATCCCGTCCCGCGTCTTCGGCAGCGCCGAGGACGCCGGGGGCCGCCCCCTGTACGAGGTCACGGTCTGCACCGCCGACGGCGCCCCCGTCCTGAGCGACGCCGGATTCGTCGTCCAGCCGGCCGCGGGCCCCGAGGCGCTCGCCGCCGCCGACACCGTGGTCCTCCCGCCGACCCAC
This sequence comes from Streptomyces sp. NPDC056503, assembly GCF_042794995.1. Lineage (NCBI taxonomy): Bacteria > Bacillati > Actinomycetota > Actinomycetes > Kitasatosporales > Streptomycetaceae > Streptomyces > Streptomyces sp. NPDC056503. Next base: position 47,489 of record NZ_JBHTST010000037.1, on the reverse strand, counting down.
GCCATGCCGGAGCTGGGCCGCGGCGGCCCGCTTCCCCCCGAGTTCGCCGCCGCCATCGCCGGAATCCGGCCCGGCACCCGTCTGGTCTCCATCTGCTCGGGCTCGTACGTGCTCGCCGCCGCGGGGCTGCTCGACGGGCGCCCCGCCACCACGCACTGGAACCTCGCCCCCGAGTTCCGTCAGGCGTACCCCCGGGTCAAGGTCGACGAGGAGGTCCTCTTCGTCGACGACGGCGACGTCCTCACCTCGGCCGGCGTCGCCGCCGGCGTCGACCTCTGCCTGCACATCATCCGCCGCGACCACGGCGCCGCGGCCGCCAACCGGGCGGCCCGCATGTGCGTCGTACCGCCCTGGCGCGACGGCGGGCAGGCCCAGTTCATCGACCGCCCCGTGCCCGAGCCGACCCTGGCCAGCACCACCGAAACCCGTGCGTGGGCCCTCGAACGCCTCGACGAGCCCCTCACCCTCGCCCGCCTCGCCGAACACGCCCGCATGAGCCTGCGGTCCTTCACCCGGCGCTTCCGCGACGAGGTCGGGATGACCCCCGTGCAGTGGCTCACGGCACAGCGCCTGGAACTGGCCAGACAGCTTCTGGAGACCACCGACCTCCCCGTCGACCTCGTGGCCCACCGCGCCGGCATCGGCTCCGGCAACTCCCTGCGCGCCCACATGCGGACGGCCTTCGGCGTCTCGCCCGCCGCCTACCGCCGGGCGTTCGGCGCCTCCGACCCCGTCACGGCACCGGAACGAACGGCCTGATCAAGGGCCACCGGTGGGTGACGCGCCGGTAGGCGGCCGGGTTCCCGGCGCGGTCACCGGGTCGCCGGTCCGGCGACCGGAGGGGCGTCACCGAGGGCCGGAGGGGCGTGACCGCCGGCCGTCGCCACCGGCGGCACCGAGGTGGACCACGGCGATGCCGTGGACGGCCTCCACCGCCTCCGGCACGAGCCGGGCCAGGACGGGCAGGGCGTGGTGCCGGCCGGCGGTCGCCAGGACGCGTCCGAGGGGCCCGAGGGTCGCCTCGGGCGCGGGGGACGTGAGCGGCGTCGCCCGCAGGGCCAGGTGCTGGACGGCGCGGGTGAAGGGATCCGTACCGCTCGGGCCGGGGACCGGGAAGGGCCGCACCGGCACGCGGGCGACGTGCGACGCCACCGCGGCCGGCGCCGCCGCCCGGTGACGCGGGACGGCGGGCATCCCGGCCACCTGCTCGGCCCCGGCTCCGCCGCCACCCGCAGCGGCGGTCGGTCCGTAAGGGTTCACAACGCGATGAGTCCTGCCGCCGTCTCCCTGAAACCGCAGGCTTCGAAGTAGAACGTCCGCACGTGCTCCTCGAAGTCGACGTGCAGCCACTCGCACCCCGCCGCCCGGCAGCCCTCGGCGGCCGCGCCGATCAGCGCGGACCCGACTCCGCGTGAACGCCAGCGCGGCGCGACGACCGTGTCCAGGACGAACGCGTGGAGTCCGCCGTCCCAGGCGACGTTGACGAAGCCCACCAGGCGATCACCGTCCCGGGCGCAGACCCAGCCGAGGCTGTGGCGCAGAAGCCTCGCCCGCCAGTCCGTCTTCCCGACCGGATACCCGAATCCTTCGGCGTGCAGCTCGTTGAGGGTCGGGTTGTCGACGTCGCCCCGCCACTCGTACGTGATCGTCATGGCCCGAACCTAGTACTCCGGCGGCGACCGGGCCCCGGCAGGCGCCGAGCCGGGCCCCGACGGAGCGGCAGGCCGACGATCCCCCGTCCGGGGCCTGTCCGGCGGTTCTTGTGCCCTCTGTTCACCTGCGGCGTTGGTACTCGCGTAGCGCGCCGGAGGGAACGACCGCCGGCCATCCAGTCATGAGCAGTGGGAGGCGTACATCGTGTTGACCGGTGACAGCTTCAGCAGCAGTACCTTCGCCATCGAACTGGGCAAGTTCCAGGTCGAGACCGTCCAGAGCGTCTCGGGACTCCAGTTGGAGCAGGACGTGGTGGAGGTCCGGCAGGTCTCACCGACCGGTGAACTGCTCGTGCGCAAGCAGCCGGGGGCACGCAGGACCGGCGAGATCACGATCACCCGCGGCATGGACAAGAGCACCGCGTTCACCGACTGGATCAAGGCCACCCTGGTCAACGCCGACCTCGACGGCGCCCGACAGGACATCACGATCGCGTTGAAGGACGCGAGGAAGCAGACCGTCCGCCGTATTCACCTCAGCAACGCCTGGGCGTCCCGCTGGGAGGGGCCGTCGCTGGGAGCCTCCGAGTCCGGGCCCGCGACGGAGCAGGTGACGATCACCTACGAGGACATCACCGTCGAGTAGCAGTCGGGTTCCGTCCGGCCGCTCCTGTCGCCGCCGGCGCGGTCCGGGCGTGCCTGGAGGCGCCCGAGCCCCTCGCCGGTGCGACGGTGTCGGGACGTCGTCCTTTCTTCGGGATCCGAGGCGTGGGCTTCGGGGCGTCGGCCGCGTGTGGGCGGGCCCGGTGCAGCACGCCGGCCTCGCGTGACCGCGCCGACGCGACTCCGACCGGTCGGTCGACCGGCCGGCCGACCGGCCGATCGACCCGCCTGGGCCTGCAACACCGCCTCGCCGTAAGCCACTTCAGGTCGATGACGTGCGTCCCCGCGGCCCTGCATGATGGGGCGAGAAGTGGCCGAGGGGAGGGGATGTCGTGTCTCAGGAGGAACGGGACGCGCGGTTGGGTCTCACGGGGCTGACCGGCGCGGAGCGGGCGGCTCGTGTGCGCGAGTTGACGGAGGAGATCCAGCGGAAGGCCGCCGCCGCGCGCGCGGCGTTGAGGGCGGAGCGGGCGGCGGCCGCCGGAGCGGCTTCCCGGGTGGAGGGCGGCGAGGAGGGGGAGACGCCGCCTCAAGGGGGTCGGGCTCGGTGAAGGGCCCGCGTACGGGGAGCTCGGGGGAGGGATGACCCCCCGTACGGTGCGAGCGTCGGCGGAGGGGGAACGACGGCCGGCGGGCCGGATCAGCGGCGTGGCCCGGCGCCGTGCAACAGGGTGTCGATGATGCGCGCGGCGAGGGTGTCGGGGTCGGCGCCGTCCGTGTTGCCGTGCAGCGACTCCCCGATGAGCGCGTAGTAGACCCGGCGCATCCAGTCGAGGTCGGCCGCCTCGTCGATGAGCCCGTCGGTCTGCGCGCGTCGCAGGACGGTGACGCAGCGGTGGGCGATGTCCTGCTGGAGGGCGAAGGCCTCGCTTTCGGGGTCCTCCGACAGGCCCAGGGCGAACGTCCAGGCGCCCTTGACCTGGAGGACGTTGGCCGTGATCCGGTGCATCGCCACCAGCGGCGGTGCCGTGTCCGGCCGGCCGTCGTCCACCGCCTGGGCGAGCTGGCGCGCCGCGGACGTCGCGAGCGCCTCGATCAGCGCCTGCCGGTTGGCGAACCGCCGGTGGATGGTGGTCCGGGCCACCCCCGCGGCCGCGGCGACCTGCTCCATGGACGCGCCGGGATCCTCGGCGAGCACCCGCTCCGCCGCCTCCAGGATGGCGCGGACGCTGCGCTCCGCGTCCGCCCGCAGAGGTGGTGTCGCCTTCTCGCCCATCGTGCCTCCTAGCAGGCCGTTTACCCACCCCCCACAGTACATCGGAGATGCACTGCGCACTCAATCTGCGACATTCATGTTGCAGTTAGTCGAAGAAGAGGTACTCTCGTATCCCAGTTGCCGTGTCATCGTCTGACGGAGGAACTCATGCGCAGCACTGCCCTCATCACCGGCGCGTCGTCCGGCCTCGGCGCGGAGTTCGCCGAGCAGCTCGCCGCCCGCGGGCACGACGTGGTCCTGGTGGCCCGCTCCGGCGACCGCCTCGCCGCGCTGGCCGGACGCCTCACCGCCGCGCACGGCGTCCGCGCCCACGTCCTGGTCCAGGACCTCGCCGAGCCGGACGCCGCCCGCCGCGTCGCCGGCGAGCTGGCCGCCCGCGGCCTCACCGTCGACCTGCTGGTGAACAACGCCGGCTTCGGCACGTGCGGCCGCTTCGAGGAGATCTCCGGGGCCCGCGACCACGACCAGCTGATGGTCAACGTCGTCGCGCTCGTCGACCTCACCCACGAGCTGCTGCCCGGCATGCTGGAGCGCGGCCGCGGCGCGGTGGTCAACGTCGCCTCCAACGCCGCCTTCCAGCCGTCCCCCTACTTCGCCGTCTACGGCGCGTCGAAGTCCTTCGTGCTGAACTTCGGCCTCGCCCTGCGCCAGGAGTACCGGCGCCGCGGCATCCGCGTGCTCACCCTGTGCCCCGGCCCCGTCGAGACCGCCTTCTTCGAGACCATCGGCACCCGGAACGCGGCCGTCACCGGCTCCATGACCACCCCGGAGCCCGTCGTCCGGGCCGCCCTGCGCGCGCTGGACCGCGACCGCGGCTACGTCGCCCCCGGATTCGGCAACGCCCTGACCGCGCACCTGACTCCGCGCCGGCCCCGGACCCTGGTCGCCGCCGTCGCCGAGCGCGTCACCCGCAAGGTCCTGACCCCTTCCGGCGCCGGTGCCGCCACCGCGCAGCCGGAGCGCGCGGCCTGAGAACCCCACGCGCCCCCTTCGGCGCGGCATACCCTCTACGCCCCCCCCGCTCCCGCCCCCCGCTCCCGCCCCCCGCCCCCGCCCGTGAGCGCCGTCTGACCTGCGGAATGTCACAACTCCCTTGCTCTGGAGCACTGTTGTGCAACGTCGGCACCATGTGGCGGCGGAAGTCCGGAGGCGAGAGAGAGGAGACGGCGGAGTGGACCCGGTCGTGGCGGGGGCGGTCACCACCGTTCTCGTCAGCATCATGAGCGGCGTGGTGAAGATCATGCGTTACAGGCTCGGCGCCAGAGTGGAGCTGGCCCGGATCGCGGACGCCGGTATCACCGAGCGCGTGCGCCACACCCTCCCGTGGGGGGCGTTCCAGGAGCACACGGAGGACCGAAGCGTCCAAGCGGCCCCCCGCCTGAACGGGGGTGGGCACCATGGAGGAGGCCACCGGTACTGAGGTCACCACGGCGCCGCCCAGGGAGTCCCCGGTCGCGTTACCGGGACGCCGGCTCGCCGAGGCGCTCCACGAGGAGCAGTACCCGGCCCTGGTCAGGTTCCTCCTCCTCAACGGCGCGTCCTGGGCGGCGGCCCAGGACGCCGCCCAGGACGCCTTCACGCAGATGTGCGCGCCGGGACTCGTGTGCACGCCTCGGTCCACCGCCTGGAGTCCCTCCTCGAACAGGCGGGGCACCTGACGGGGAACACGCCGCCGGCCGGCACCCCTGCCTCGGACTACCTCCGTGCGGTACGGGAGTCCCTGGAGATCCATGCGGCTCCGCTGCTGAGGGCGGTGCACAACGCCCGGCGGCTCCTCAGGGAGGAACTCGCCCCGATGCTCGCCGACCCCAGCGGCGCCACGGACCCCGAGATGGTCACCCGTGACCTCGCCGACGACCTCGACCAGGCATGGGTCAAGGCCCAGGACCTCTCCCGGGCGGTGTCGATCGTGCGGACGGTCAGCAACGACTTCACGGGGGACGACCTGCGGCAGGCCCGCCTCGAAGGGGCGGTCCTCGCGGGTGTCCGCTGGAACGCCTCGACCGCCTGGCCGGAGGCGTGGGAGCCGCGCATCCGCCGCGCCTCCACGCCGACGGACGAGGAGCCCGGCGTCCTCGTCATCGCGGCGGAACCGTGCAACGCCGCCGTCTCCGCCGAGGTGTGACCCTCCTGGTGCGTCCCGTGCGTCCCGTGCGTCCCGTGCGTCCCGTGCGTCCCGTGCGTCCCGTGCGTCCCCCCGCGTCCGCGCGTAGCCTCGGCTGCTTCGCGCGCCCCTGCCCCGACGCGCGAGGGGCGTGTCGGGGCGTCGGGTGCGCCCTCCTGATCGGTCGGGCACCCCGCCCGAGGGAAAGTCACGAATACCGACACCGGCGAACAACAAGACGCGACAGGATTCTTGACCCCACGTCAGCGCGTTCCTACGCTCGCACCGTATGGGAGCGTTCCCACATCCTCTCGGGTGGGCATCCGCCCGTCCGGGGCGGGCCCTTCCGCCCGGGGTGGTCGCGCCGCCCTGTCGTCCCACGGGCACCACCCCCACGCACCCTCGCGCACCCCCACGTCACGGAGGCCGTCATGTCCGCCCCGCACCGGAGTCCCCGCCCCCTCCCGCCGCCCCTCCGGACGGGAGGGCGGTCGAGGGGCAGGCTGATGCGCGGCGTCACGGCCGCCGCGCTGGCCGTCTCCGCGCTCGTCGTGCTGCCGCAGACCGCGCACGCCGCCACCGCGCGCCAGGTGGAGCGCCTCGACCGCGGACTGACCAGCACCGCCACCGGAAGCGGGAACCTGGTCTCGTGGCGCTGGCTCGCCACCGACCCGGACGACGTGGCGTTCAACGTCTACCGGGGCGGTACGAAGGTCACCCCCACCCCCGTCACCGCCTCGACCAACTACCTCGACGCCGGGGCCGCGGACTCCGCCGACTACACCGTGCGCGCCGTCGTCGACGGCGTCGAACAGCCGCCCTCCGAGGGGGCGTTGAAGTTCCGCTCCGGGTACCTGGACGTGCCGATCTCGCCACCCGCCGGCGGCACGACACCGGACGGCGTGGCGTACACGTACGAGGCCAACGACGCCAGCACCGGTGACCTCGACGGCGACGGCAGGCTCGACCTGGTGCTGAAGTGGCAGCCGACCAACGCCAAGGACAACTCCCAGTCCGGCTACACCGGCAACACGATCGTCGACGGCATCAGGCTCGACGGCACCCGGCTGTGGCGGATCGACCTCGGACGCAACATCCGTTCCGGCGCGCACTACACGCAGTTCCAGGTGTACGACTACGACGGCGACGGCAGGGCCGAGGTCGCCATGAAGACCGCCGACGGCACCCGCGACGGAACCGGCACGGTGGTCGGCGACTCCGCCGCCGACCACCGCAACGCGAGCGGATACGTCCTCTCCGGCCCCGAGTTCCTGACCATGTTCGACGGGCGGACCGGCAAGGCGATGGGCACGGTGGACTACGTCCCCGCCCGCGGCACGGTCTCCTCCTGGGGCGACTCCTACGGCAACCGCGTCGACCGCTTCCTCGCCGGCACCGCCTACCTGGACGGCGCCCGCCCCTCCCTGATCATGGCCCGCGGCTACTATACCCGTACCGTCATCGCCGCCTGGGACTGGCGCGACGGGCGGTTCACCCGCCGCTGGACCTTCGACACCAACTCCTCCACCAACGTCGGCAGGGGGTACGACGGCCAGGGCAACCACGCCCTCTCGATCGCCGACGTCGACGCCGACGGCAAGGACGAGATCGTCTACGGCGCGATGACCGTCGACGACAACGGCGCCGGGCTCTGGACGACCCGCCTCGGCCACGGAGACGCGGGCCACGTCGGCGACCTCGACCCGTCCCGGCCGGGCCTGGAGTACTTCAAGGTCTCCGAGGACAAGAGCAAGCCCGGATCCTGGCTGGCCGACGCCCGCACCGGCCAGATCCTGTGGCAGACGGCCTCGGGCGCCGACAACGGCAGGGGCGTGGCCGGTGACATCTACGCCGGCAGCCCCGGCGCCGAGGCGTGGTCGGCCTCCGACACCACCCTGCGCTCCGCGAGCGGCGCCTCCCTCGGCCGGGAGCCCTCCAGCGTCAACTTCCTGTCCTGGTGGGACGGCGACACCGTCCGCGAACTCCTCGACGGCACCCGCATCGACAAGTACGGCACCTCCGGCGACACCCGCCTCCTCACCGGCTCGGGCGTCTCCTCCAACAACACCACCAAGGCCACCCCGGCCCTCTCCGGCGACCTCCTCGGCGACTGGCGCGAGGAGGTCGTCTGGCGCACGTCGGACAACAGCGCCCTGCGCGTCTACTCGACGCCGCACCAGACCGGCACCAGGATCACCACCCTGCTCCACGACACCCAGTACCGCACCGCTCTCGCCTGGCAGAACACCGCCTACAACCAGCCCCCGCACCCCGGCTTCGTCATCGGCGCCGGCATGCCCACACCGCCGCGCCCCACCGTCTACACCCCCTGACCGCCGCACGGCGAGGGGGCGGCCTTCCGCGCGCTCCCCTCACGCTCCCTTGCGGAAGAGGTGCAGGAGGTTGCCCCCGTCGGCCTGACGGGGGATCTCCGTCCGCTCGTGGAGCCCTCCGATCGACAGGTCGACCGCCGCTTCCATCTGGTGGGCCAGGAGGTCGAGGCCCGCGCGGGCGCGCCGCCATGACAGCGGGGCGAGTACGCACGCGATGACGAGGGCGACGGGCCACCAGTCCCCGGCCTTCTCGACCAGGGTGTCCACCACGGTGTTCACGGCACGAGCCTCCGGCGGTCGTCCAGGTGACAGACCGGGAAGTCCTCTCCGGGGGTCCGGACCTCCTTGCGGTCGCGGAGGCCGACCGGACAGCCGTAGACGGTGGTGGAAGGCCGCCCCGTGCCGTGGGCGAAGCCGCCGGCCGCCGGACGGCCGAAGGACCGGGGTCCCGCCACCGGCACCCCGTGGTCCACCGTCCGCCCGCGACGTGCGGAGGGACGCCGCCGCGAGCCGTCCGGTTGCGCGGACTCGCGCCCGCGACCCCCGCTTCGCGTCGGCTCGCCGGAAGGGCGGGCCGGAGGGGTGCTCCGGCCCGCCTCGGGGCTTCGCCTCGGGGGTCAGCCCCAGATGCTGCCGTAGTCGTACCGCGTGTGGTAGCGGGGCGTCCACAGGCTCGGGTACGGCTCGGTGATGGTGCCGCAGGCGCGGAGCTCCACCGGGTTGCGCCGGCCGGTGTCGTGGAGGCAGAGACCGGTCTGGGCTTCGACGATCTCCCAGTGGTTGTTGCCCTGGTCGACCCAGCGGAACAGCTGGCCCGGGCCCTGGCAGTAGCCGGTCACGACCGTCTTGTAGTAGTCGGGGCCCGGGGTGAGGTTGGCGCCGATGCAGTACCGGCCCAGCGTGCCGATGGTGAACAGCCCCGGCGTCCCGCTCGGAGTGAAGTAGAAGCGCTGGTGCAGCTTGCCGTTGCAGTCGTAGCGCTGGATGATCGCGCCGGGGCTGGTGGAGCCGCCGCGCACGTCCATGCACTGCCAGGAGTACGAGGCGCGCATCTCGTAGATGGCGGCGTTGCGCAGCGATGTCGTGTAACTGATCGGCGGATCGGCGGCGTTGGCCGTGCCGGGCATCAGCACGGCCAACAGGGACGCCAGTACGGAGACCAGGATTCCTGCGCGAGCGGTTCGAGCCACTGTGGCTTCCTTCTCTGTCCGGTTTCCGACGTGCACGGGGTGCCCGGCGATGATCTGATGACTCGTCGCCGGAGGTGCCGACCAGAAAGCTACGGGCGGACGGGGGAGCGGCTGTACCGCCGGTTCAGGGGGGTTGTGTGCGGAGGGAACGGCGTGCATGGGGAGGCGCGCGGTGAGCTTGGGATCGGGGCTCCAGCGAGCCCAGCGGTTCATGATCCTGGCGACGGGGCTGTACCGGGCCAGCCATCTCGCGGCCGGGGTGGTCGCGGTCGCCCAGCACCAGCGGCACCGGCCGCTGGCGTGGCTGGCGCTGGCGACGGCGCTGACCGGCAGCGTCGCCGTGTTCGGCGTGGCCAGGCGCCGCGGCTGGTTCGCGGCAGGCCCGGCGGTCGCCGACGTGGTCGTGGTCGGCGGGGCGCTGCCGTTCGTCGTGGGCCTCGGTGGCGCGTCGACCGCCGAGGTCGCGTGGGCGATGATGCTGGGCGGTTCGGCGAGTGCGGTGGCGGCCGTGACCTTCCCCCGGCGGACGGTGGTCGCGGGCGTCGTCGTCGGCCTGTGCCTGGTGCACGCGGTCGGCTACCGGCTGACCGGCGCGGAGGCGGGCGTGATCGCGGGCAACCTCAACTCGATCGTCTCCTCGGCCGTGTTGGCGGCCGTCTTCTGGTGGTACCTCCGCCGCCAGGGCTCCCTGCTGGACGAGGCGACCGCGCAGGCACTCGCCGCCGAGGCCCGCCAGGCCCAGCTCGCCGAACGCGTCGCCCACCACCGGGCGCTGCACGACACCGTGCTGGCCACGCTCACGGCGATCGCGAGCGGCAGGGCCGATCCCGGGGCGGAGCCCGTGAGGGAGCGGTGCGCCAGGGAGGCCGCGTATCTGCGGCGGCTCGTCCAGCAGCAGGCCGACGGCGCTCCCGTACCCGGCACGGCGGTGGCGCTGGAGGCCTCCGTACGGTCGGCGGAGAGCCTCGGGCTGCGGATCAGCGCCCAGTACCACGCGGTCCCGGAGCTGCCGGCGCGGGCCGCCTCGGCCCTCGCCGACGCGACGACGGAGGCGCTGAACAACGTGCTGCGCCACTCCGGTACGTCGCACGCGTACGTCACCGTGACGGGGCGGGCCGAGGGGGAGGGGCACGCCCTCCTGGTGACCGTCGTCGACCGCGGGGCGGGCTTCGACCCGGAGGCCGCGGCGGAAGGCTTCGGCCTGCGGTGTTCGGTGCGGGGGCGGATGCGGGAGGCGGGCGGCGCGGCCGACGTCGACAGCGCGCCGGGGGAGGGCACACGGGTGGAGCTGCGATGGCCGGGGTGATCGACGTGGCGGTCGTCGACGACGACCGGATGCTGCTCGACGGGCTCCGGGCGTGGCTGGGCGAGGCTCCGGGCCTGCGCCTGACCGCCACGGCCGACACCGTGGACGCGCTGCTCGCCGCCGAAGGGCCGTTCGGCGTCGTCCTCCTGGACCTGCTGCTGCGGGACGGGTCCGACCCGGCCGACAACATCCGGCGGGTCCGGGCGACGGGTGCGCGGGTGCTGGTGATCAGCACCGTGGCGGACCGACGGCGGATCGTCGAGGCCGTCATGGCCGGCGCCGACGGCTATCTGACCAAGGACCACGACCTGCCGGCCCTGGTGCGGGCCGTCGAGGAGGTCGCCGCGGGCGGCACGGCGCACTCGCCCGAGCTGGCCTTCGCCTGGGCCCACGACGAGGGACCGGCCCGTCCGCGTCTCTCGCCCAAGGAGATCGAGATCCTGCTCGCCTACGCCTCGGGCCTTACCCTCAAGGCCACCGCCCGCCGCACCGGCATCAGCCCGCACACGGCCAAGTACTACCTCGACCGCGTCAAGGACAAGTACCAGCAGGCGGGCAGACCCACCTTCACGAAGACCGACCTGGCCCACCGGGTGCGCGAGGACGGCTGGGCCCACGAGGGGGCGTGAACCCCCTCCGGGTACCGACCCCGCCCCGGAAGTCCGGTGTCCGTACGGGGCGTTGAGGCCGACCCGGGCCCACGGGGCGAAGGCGACGGCCACCGCCGATCCGGAGGGGGGCGGCCTGACGGTCCGGGTGGCGTTCTGACCGGCCGTCGAGTCCCTCCTCCCCGAGGACGCCGCCGCCCGCCGCGGCCGTCGGCGCGGCGGCTCAGCCCGTCCCGGTGGCCTCGGCCAGGGCCCGCAGCGATCTCAGGAACCCCTCCCGGTCCGCGCGGGGCAGGCGGGCGAGCAGCCGTTCCTCGTTCAGCCGGACGGCGGCCTGGACGGTGTCCCGCAGCCGGCGCCCCCCGGCGGTGAGGGACAGCAGGCGTACCCGGCGGTCCTGGGGGTCGGGCACGCGGCGGATCAGCTCGCGCGCCTCCAGGTCGTCGAGCACGGGGATGATCCGGGTCTTGTCCGCGCGGACGGCCTCGGCGAGTGCGGCCTGTGTGCGGATGGGGGCCTCGTCGAGGTGGAGCAGCACGGCGTACCCCCACATGGTCAGGCCGTGGGCGTCGAGCACCGGCCGCTCCGCGGCCATCAGGGCGCGGCCGAGCGGTACGACCATCGCGGCGAGGTCGGGGCGAGGCTCCTCGCGGGGCGTTGCGTTCTCGGACATGGGCACGAAAATACCCGTTGACAAATCATACGCCCGAGCAGATCGTAAGCGCATGCATACGAATCCCGAAGGGCCCGGAACGGACCGGCCGCGGCGTCCGCGCGCCCGCGTGCTGAGGTCCTCCTGGACACCCGGCGCGCTCCCGCGTCCCGCCGCCCCCGTCGGCCCGGTCCTCGTCAGCGTCACCGACTTCCGGCCGGACCGGATCTCCGACCTGCCCGGAGTCCACCGCGCCGCCCGCACCCTGGCGGCGCGGTGGACCGAGCTGGAGGGCGCGTACGGGATGTGGCTCTGGACGCGGCAGCCGGGCCGCCGGGTGGGCTCCGTCGCCGTCTGGCGCGACGAGGCGGCCCTGCGCGCCTTCGTCGGCTGGCCCCCGCACGTCGCGATCATGCGCGCCTACCACGGGCGGGGGTCGCTGGCCTCGACCACCTGGCAGGCGGAGACGTACGACCCGGCGGCCATCTGGACCCACGCCCACTCGATCCTCTCGCGCCCGCGCGCGTAGAACCTTGCCGAAACCGCCGAGAACGGTGTCGAGACCGGGTCGCCGGCCCCGTCCCCGGTATACCGGTGGTCTCGAAGGCCGCGCGAAGCAGAGGGAGAACGGACATGACTCTTCAGCGGATGGACAACGTCGGCATCATCGTCGAGGACCTGGACGCCGCCGTCGCCTTCTTCACCGAGTTGGGCATGGAGGTCGAGGGCAGGGCGCAGATCGAGGGCCTCTTCGCGGACCAGGCCGTCGGAATCGACGGGGTCCGCAGCGAGATGGCGATGATGCGGACCCCGGACGGCCACGGCAAGCTGGAGCTCGCGCAGTACCACGCGCCCGCGGCGGTCGGCGACGGGTCGTACGCCCCGCCGAACACCCTGGGCCTGCACCGGGTCATGTTCGCCGTCGACGACCTCGACGACACCCTCGCCCGCCTGCGCCCCCACGGTGCCGAACTGGTCGGCGAGGTGGCGCGGTACAAGGACATCTACCGCCTCTGCTACCTCCGGGGTCCCTCGGGGATCCTCCTCGCCCTGGCCGAACAGATCGGCTGACGTCCGGGAGATACCGAAGGGGCCGTCCGGGCGTTGTTCCCCGTGACAGGTACGCATCCACGCCGAGGAGGCCCCGCATGACCCGAGAATCCACCCCCGTCTGCCCGACCTGCGCCCAGGAGGTCCCCCGGGGCGACGGTTCCCTCCCGGGCGGCGTCCGCGAGGGCGGTGCCGTCCGCCCGGCCCACCGGGAACCGGAGGAGCGGTGCGCCGCCCCCGCCGGCGGGAGCGCGGGCGACCGTGCCGCGGCGCCGGGCGAACCGGAGCACCGCCGGAACTTCCCGTTGTTCGGGTAGCGCCCGCGGGTCGGCCGCAGTATCGGTCCGCGGCCGACCGTGCGCCACCGCGGCGGTCCCCCTTGATGATGAACCGCCCATATCCGAATAAAACGGACGGAGCTCGGATAGGTTCTCATCCTGGCGGGGCGCCGCGGGCGCCGCCGCGTGTCCGTTCCTGGGATGGGGGTCTTCGTGAAGAAGGGCGTGTCGTCGAGCGCCGGGCCGTCCGTGCGGGGCCCGTCGTCGGATCGAGCACGGCGAGGTGGGGCATGACCCAGGCCGAGAGCAGTGCCGGGACCGCTGCCGGGGGAGCGCCACCGGCGGCCAAGCTCACCCTGGTCACCCTCACCGCGATGGTCGTCGGCTCCATGGTGGGCGCCGGGGTGTTCTCGCTGCCCCGGCGGTTCGCCCAGGAGACGGGCGTCGCGGGAGCGCTGATCGCCTGGGCCGTCGCCGGCGTCGGCATGCTGATGCTCGCGTTCGTGTTCCAGACCCTCGCCGTGCGCCGCCCCGACCTGGACGCGGGCGTGTACGCGTACGCCAAGGCGGGCTTCGGCGAGTACCTGGGCTTCTTCTCGGCCTTCGGCTACTGGGCGAGCGCGTGCGTCGGCAACGTCACCTACTGGGTGCTCATCATGTCGACGGTCGGCGCCGTCGCCCCCGCCCTCGGCGACGGCGACACGGCCCTCGCGATCGTCCTGTCCTCGGCGGGGCTGTGGGGCTTCTTCCTGCTCATCCGGCGCGGGGTGAAGGAGGCGACGGCGATCAACCGGATCGTGACCGTCGCCAAGCTCGTTCCCATCGTCGTCTTCGTCGTCCTGGCGCTCTTCCTCCTGGAACCGTCCGTGTTCGCGGACAACTTCGGTGGCGCGGACTACGCCGGCTCCCTCTTCGACCAGGTCCGCGGCACGATGCTGGCCACGGTCTTCGTCTTCCTCGGCGTCGAGGGCGCCAGCGTCTACTCCCGCCACGCCAAGCGCCGCGAGGACGTCGGCCGGGCGACCGTCCTGGGCTTCCTGAGCGTCTTCGCGATCTTCGCCTCGGTCACCATCGTGTCGTACGGCATCCTGCCGATGAGCGAGATCGCCGAGCTCCGCCAGCCGTCCATGGCCGGGGTCCTGGAGGCGGCCGTCGGCACCTGGGGCAAGGTCTTCGTCAGCGTCGGACTGATCGTCTCGGTGCTCGGCGCGTACCTGGCCTGGACGCTGATGGCGGCGGAGGTGCTGTTCGTCGCGGCCAAGGACAGGGACATGCCGCGCTTCCTCGGCCGGTCCAGCGGAGACGACGTCCCCGTTCCCGCCCTCCTGCTGACCACGGCCCTGAGCCAGGTCGTCCTCGTCGTCACGGCCTTCTCCGACGACGCGTTCAACTTCGCCCTCGACCTCACCAGCGCGCTCAGCCTCATCCCGTTCCTGCTGGCCGCGGGCTTCGCGGTGAAGATCGCCCTGAGGCCCCGACAGGAGAAGGCGACGGGACGGGCGACCCGCCGGGAACTCGTCGTCGCCGTCGTCGCCACGCTCTACACGGCCTTCCTCCTCTACGCCGCCGGCCTCAAGTTCGTCCTCGTCTCCTTCCTCGTCTACGCCCCCGCCACCTTCCTCTTCGTGCAGACCCGCAGGGAGCAGAACCGTCGCCTCTTCTCCCCGAAGGAGGCCGTCATCTGCGCCGTCTCCGTCGCCGGGGCCGTCGTGGGCGTCGTCGCCCTGGCGGCCGGCTGGATCGAGCTCTGACCTCACCGAAGTCCGGCGCCACCAGAAAGGCTGACCATGACCACCAGCGACTCCAGTCCCGCCGAGCCCGCGCTGGGTGTGCACTCCGAGGTCGGACGGCTCCGCAAGGTCCTCGTCTGCTCGCCGGGGCTCGCCCACCGCCGACTGACCCCGACCAACTCCGACGACCTGCTCTTCGACGACGTGATGTGGGTGGAGAACGCCCAGCGCGACCACGCCGACTTCGTGAACAAGCTGACCCAGCGCGGGGTCGAGGTCGTCGAACTGCACGACCTGCTCACCGAGACCATGGCCATCCCCGCGGCCAGGGAGTGGCTCCTCGACCGGAAGATCACCGCCAACGAGGTCGGACTCGGGCTCGTGGCCGACACCCGCGCGTTCCTCGACTCCCTCGCGCCCCGGGCGCTGGCGGAGTTCCTCGTCGGCGGACTGTCCACCGCCGACCTGCCGGACGACTTCCGGTCCGGATACGCGGCGCTGGCCCGGGAGGGCGTGGGAGCCCGGGAGTACCTGATGCCGCCCCTGCCGAACACGCTCTACACCCGCGACACCACGTGCTGGCTCTACGGCGGCGTGACCCTGAACCCGCTGTACTGGCCGGCCCGCCACGACGAGACCCTGCTGATGAAGGCGGTCTACACCCACCACCCCGACTTCGAGGACGCCACCGTCTGGTGGGGCGACCCCGAACAGGACTGGGGCCGGGCCACCTTCGAGGGCGGCGACATCATGCCCGTCGGCAACGGCGTCGTCCTCATGGGGATGAGCGAACGCACCTCCCGCCAGGCCATCACCCAGGTGGCGGCCTCCCTGTTCCGCAACGGCGCCGCGGAGCACGTCGTCGTCGCCGGCATGCCCCGGCTGCGATCGGCCATGCACCTCGACACCGTCTTCACCTTCGCCGACCGCGACCTCGTCACCCTCTATCCGACGATCATGGACGCCGTCCACACGTTCTCCCTGCGGCCCGGAGACGGAGCGCCGGGCGTGGAGATCACCGACGAGGGCACCACCCCCTTCGTCGACGTCGTGGCCAAGGCCCTCGGCCTGGCCAAGCTGCGGGTCGTCGAGACCGGCGGCGACGCGTACGCCTCCGAACGCCAGCAGTGGGACAGCGGCAACAACGCCGTCGCCCTCGAACCCGGCGTCGTCTTCACCTACGACCGCAACACCCAGACCAACACCCTGCTGCGCAAGGCCGGGGTGGAGGTCGTCACCATCGTCGGCGCCGAGCTCGGCCGGGGCCGCGGCGGCGGCCACTGCATGACCTGCCCCCTGATCCGGGACGCGGTCGATTTCTGAGCGGCCACCGACCGGGGCCTGACGCCCGGCGGCTCAGGCCCCGGCCGCTCAGGCCCCGGGCGCGGCCTCCGTCCGGGACTCGAACACCGCGTGCAGGTGACGCGTGTGGTCCGGTGCGCGTACCGCGCCGGTCAGGGTGACGCGGGCCGTCAGCCGGAGGTCGGTGCTCGACGCGGCGAACCTGAGCTCCAGGTCGCCGGGTTCGACCCGGCGGGCGCCGTCACGGCCGGTGAAGGACGCCAGGTCGGCGGGGACGGTGACGCGGAGGCGCCCGCTCTCGCCCGGGGCGAGGTCCAGCCGGTGGTAGCCGACGAGACGCTGGACGGGCTGGACCACGGAGGCCACCGGGTCGTGGAGATAGAGCTGGACGAGCTCGGTACCGGCCCGGGCGCCGGTGTTGCGGACGGTGAGGGCGAGGGCGAACGCGCCGTCCGTGGGCGCCGCGTCGTGCTCGACGGCGAGGTCGGTCCACTCGAAGGTGGTGTAGGTCAGCCCGTGCCCGAAGCCGTAGGCCGGGGTCGGGTCGATGCTGGAGACCTCGCTCGCCCGGCCGAGGCGCGCGGCCAGATAGGTGGACGGCTGGGCGCCGTGGTGGCGCGGCACGCTGACCGGCAGTCGGCCGCTGGGGTTCGTCCGCCCGCTCAGGACGGCCGCGACGGCGGCGGTGCCGGCCTCGCCGGGGAAGAACGCCTGGAGGATCGCCGCGCTTTCGGCGGTCGCCCGGCCCAGCGCGTACGGGCGTCCGGCCAGCAGCGTGGTGACGACCGGTGTGCCGGTGTCGAGCAGGGCGTCGAGGAGCCCCTGCTGTACGCCGGGGAGGGCCAGGGACTCCGCGTCGCAGCCCTCGCCGCTCGTGCCGCGGCCGAAGAGGCCGGCCCGGTCGCCGAGTGCGGCGATCACGAGGTCGGCGTCGCGGGCGAGCGCGACGGCCTCGGCGAAGCCCGACGTGTCGGGGTCGTCCACGCCGCACCCGTGGGCCGAGACCAGCTCCGCGGACGGGAACTCGGCCAGCAGCGCGTCGCGGAGGGTCGGCAGCTCGATGCCGAGGGCGGCGTCCGGGTGCTGCCCGCCGACGTGGACCGGGAAGGAGTAGCAGCCGAGGACGGCCTTCGGGTCGTCGGCGTTGGGGCCGATCAGCGCGATCCGGCGGGGCGCGCCCGGGTCGAGCGGGAGGGTGCCGTCGTTGCGCAGGAGGACGACCGCCTGCTCGGCCACCCGTGCGGCCAGCTCCCGGTTCGCGGCCGGGTCGAGGTCGATGGTGCCGCGGAGGCTCTCCGGGGCCGTGAGGTCCGCGCCTTCCAGCGCGGCGGGGACAGGACTCCAGCCGGGGTCCAGCAGACCCAGTCCGATCTTCTGGGCGAGCACCCGGCGCAGCGCGCGGTCCACGAGGGCCGGATCCACCTCGCCCTTCCCGACGGCGTCGAGGAGCGGGCCGCCGAAGGTCTTCACGGTCGGCAGCTCGACGTCGACGCCGGCGGCCAGCGCCGCTCCGGCGGCCTCGCCGAAGGTGCCGGCCACGCCGTGCAGGGTCTTGAGGAAGGCGATGCCGAAGTAGTCGGCGACGACGGTGCCGGTGAAGCCCCAGGTGTCGCGGAGCAGGCCGGTGAGCAGTTCCCCGTCGGCGGCGGAGGGGATGCCGTCGGTGTCGGTGTAGGCGTGCATCACCGACCGGACCCCGCTCTCCCGGACCGCCATCTCGAACGGCGGCAGGATCACGTCCGCCAGCTCCCGGCGGCCCATGCCGACCGGTGCGAGGTTGCGGCCCGCACGGGACGCCGAGTAGCCGGCGAAGTGCTTGAGGGTGGCGACGACGCCCGCGGACTCCAGCCCCTGGACGTAGGCGGTGGCGAGGGTCCCGACGAGGTACGGGTCCTCGCCGATGGTCTCCTCGACGCGCCCCCAGCGGGCGTCCCGTACGACGTCGAGGACGGGGGCCAGGCCCTGGTGCACGCCCATGGCGCGCATGTCCCCGCCGATGGCGGCCGCCATCTCCCGCACCAGCTCCGGGTGGAAGGTCGCTCCCCAGGAGAGGGGGACCGGGTAGGCGGTGGCCCCCCAGGCGGCGAATCCGGCCAGGCACTCCTCGTGGGCCACGGCGGGGATGCCGAACCGGTTGGCGGCGGCGACGCGCCGCTGGGTCCGCAGGAGGGAGAGGGCACCGAGCGCGGGGTCGACGGGGACGGTGCCGAAGGGGCGGGTGAGCTGGCCGAGCCCGGCGGGGAGGAGCGCGTCGAGGTCGACCGCCTCCTCCATGTCGTGCTGGTGCGGGGCGACTTCGGCCCCCTCGTCGGACGCCCCGACCCAGACGCCGAAGAGCTGGGCGAGCTTCTCCCCGAGCGTCATCGCCCCGACCAGGGCGTCGACGCGCGCCTCCGTGTCGAACCGGGGGTCGTTCCAGACGGGGAGCGGGGACTGGGGCTCTGGTGCCACGTTGTCGGTCACTTTCCTCCGACTCCCATCAGCCCCTGTACGAGGGCGCGACGGGCGAACAGATAGACGATCAGGATGGGGAGCATGGACAGGACCACGGCCGCGAGGAGGCCGGGGATGTCGACGCCGTGCTCCGTCTGGAAGTCGTACAGGCCCATGGTGATGACCTTGTTCTCCGTGGACTGGGTGAGCACGAGCGGGAACAGGAAGCCGTTCCAGGCCTGGAGCGAGGAGAAGACGACGACCGTCGACAGGCCGCCCTTCGACAGGGGCAGCACCAGCCCGCGGAAGATCCTCCAGGGGGAGGCCCCGTCGATCGTCATGGCCTCGTACAGCTCGGGAGTGATGTCCCGCATGGCACCGGAGAGGACCAGGGTGCAGACGGGCATGGCGAAGGCGGCCGTCGGCAGGACGACGCCGAGCAGGTTGTCGTACAGGCCGGCCTCGTTGATCAGGTAGAACATCGGCACGATCACCGCCTGGGACGGGATGGCCAGTCCCAGCAGGAAGAGCCGGAAGACCCTCCCGGTGGCCTTGCCGTCGCCGCGGACGATGGCGTACGCGAGCGGCGGCACGAGCACCAGGACGATGGCCACCACGGAGACGGTGACGACGACGGTGTTGAGGAAGTACTGCGCGAAGCCGCCCTGGAGGTCGTTGACGTAGTTGTCGAGCGTGAGGCTCCCCGGGAGTCCGAGGGGCCCGTTCGCCGCGTAGTCCGCCCTGCTCCGGAACGTGGCGAGCAGCATGACGTACAGCGGCAGGCCGACGACGAAGAGCCAGACGAGCGAGCCGAACCCGGCGAGGTAGTGGGGGCGCTTCCGCATCAGACGCCCTCCATGGTGCTGCGCATCCTGTCGTATCCGCTGACCCTGACCATGACGAGGGAGACGAGGGTGGCGACGAGGACGAGGAGGAGCGCGATCGCGGAGGCCGCTCCGAAGTCGAAGCTCTTGAAGGCCTTCTGGTACATGTAGTAGGCGCTGTTCGTGGTGTCGGTGCCCGGTCCGCCCTGGGTGAGGATCAGCACGGTGTCGAAGGTCGTGAGTCCGCCGACCACCATCAGGACCGTCGAGGTGACGACGGTGTTGCGCAGCTGCGGCAGGGTGATGTGGAAGAACCGGCGGTACCGGCCGGCGCCGTCGATCTGGGCGGCCTGGTAGAGGACCTCGGGGATGGCCCGGGCGGCGCCCTGGTAGAGCAGGGTGTGCAGGGGGGTGAACTGCCACGTGCTCACGAAGACGAGGACGCCGAGGGCGCCGGCCTGCACGCCGAAGAGGTTGCCGTCGCCGAACAGCCACTTCGCCTGGGAGGGGACGCCGAAGTTGGGGTCCAGCACGGCCCGCCACAGGACGGACACGGCGGTGATGGAGAGCAGCAGCGGGACGAAGTAGATCGCGGAGAGGACGGCGCGGTTGCGCTGCCGGCCGGCCGCCCATACCCCGAGCAGGATGCTGATGGGCGTCTGGACGAGGACGCCGAGGACGGTGAGGAGCAGGCTCAGCCAGAGGCTCTTGATCATCACGGGGTCGTCGAGCAGCTTGCTCCAGTTCTCCAGACCCGCGAACTCGGGCGAGCCGAGGCCGTTCCAGCGGGTGAAGGAGAGCACGACGACCAGGGCGAGCGGGACGAGGGCGAACAGGCCGAAGAAGACGGCGGCGGGCGCCGCCCAGGCGAAGCCCGGGCGGCCCACACCGGTGCCGGGGCGGAGTGGCCGCCGTCCGGTCCCGGGCTTCTCCACGCTGTCCACGGCGGGGGCTGTGGCAGTGGTCATGTCGGTTGTTCCGGTGGTCATGCCGCGGGCAGGCTCTGCATGGCGGCGATGAAGGCGTCGGTGTCCATCTGTCCGTTGAAGAACTGCTGGACGGCCTGGTGGAGGGTGGTCGTGGCGGCCGGGGGGAAGGCCTGGTCCCAGGAGAGCTGGAAGGCGGGGGCCTTCTTCACCAGGTCGTACTGGAACGTCGAGTAGGCGGGGTTGGCCGAACCGTCCAGGAACTTCGCGGTGTTGGTGGTCGTGGGCAGGTTGCCGACCGCGAGCTGCGCCTTGACGAACTCGTCGGAGTACATGAGCTTCAGGAACTCGGCGACGGCCTCGGGGTGCCGGGTGGTCTTGAGCACCGAGTAGAAGTTGTTGGTGTTGCCCGCGACGTTGTCCGGGTCGCCCTTGCCGCCCGCGACGGTCGGGAAGGCGCCGTAACCCAGGTCGTTCTTGACGAAGTCGGGGTGGGCGTCCTGGAGGGTGGAGTACTCCCACGAGCCCATGAGCTCGAAGGCGGCCTTCCCGGTGGCGAGCAGGGCGGGGGAGCCGCCGTCGGTGAACTTCACCGAGTCGTAGTTGGTGCCGAAGGCGCCGGCGTCGATCAGCTCCTTGAGCATCCCCAGCGCCTTCCTGCTGTCGGCGCTCGCCCACACCTCCTTGTCGCCGCCGACGGCCTTCTGGAAGAGCTCGGGACCGGCCACCCGGTCGTAGAGGTACTGGAACCACATCTGGGTCGGCCACCGGTCGCCGCCGCCCAGGGCGATCGGGGTGACGCCCTTGGCCTTGAGGGCCGTGACGGCGGCCAGCAGCTCGTCCCAGCTGCGCGGGGCGGTCACGCCGGCGTCCTCGAGGACCTTGTCGTTGCTGAAGAGCAGGACGGGCTGGGTGCCGCGCATGGGGATCCCGTACGGCTTGCCGTCGACGACCGCCGTGTTGAAGACCGACGGCAGGAAGGAGGACTTGAGGTCCGGGCTCTTGGCGATGAAGTCGTCGAGCGGCATCAGCAGGCCCGCGTCGACGTACGGCTTGATGCTGCCGCCGCCCCAGTTGAAGAACACGTCCGGCGCCTGCTTGCCGCTGATGATCGTCTGCAGCTTGGACTGGTAGTCGGCGCCGGGGATGGTGTCGAGGACCGCTTTCACCTTCGAGGTCTTGTTGAAGGTGTCGACGAGCTGCTTCTCCACCTTGTTCGTCGCGTCCCCGTACACCAGCACGTGGATCGTGTCGGAGTCGCCGGACGCCTCGCCGGAGCCGCCGCAGGCGGCCAGGGAGAGGGTCATGGCCAGCGACGCCCCACCGACGACAGCGTTCCTCAGCAGCTGACTGTGTCGCTTCATCGCCCACCTTTCGAAAGAGTTTCGGTGATGTTTCCGAAACTTCATGCCGGGGACGCTAGGGTCGAGCGGCGGACCGGTCAACCCTCCGGGGGCGAGTTACCAAAGCGTGACCAGTCGTCGCCAGGGGGGTGTGCCCTATGCTGCGCAGATGGGAGAAGACGAGGACGTACGGCGGATCACGCTCGCGGAGGTCGCCCAGAAGGCCGGCGTGTCGCTTTCGACAGTTTCGAAAGTCCTCAACGGCCGACAGGACGTGTCACCGGTGACACGCGGCAAGGTCGAGCGCCTGCTGGAGGCGCACGCCTACCGGCGCACCACCCGCGCGGCCGGTGAGGCGCCGCTGATCGAACTCGTCTTCCACGAGCTCGACAGCGTGTGGTCGATGGAGCTGATCCGAGGAGTGGAGAACCTCGCCAAGGCGCACCAGGCGAGCGTGGTCCTGACGGAGAGCGGCACCCGGCACGCCCCCGCCCCGGACTGGATCGAGGGGGTGCTCCAGCGCCGGCCCATCGGCGTGGTCCTGGTGTTCTCCTCCCTCCCCGACGCCGTCAAGCGCCAGCTCGGCGCGCGGTCCATCCCGTTCGTGATCGTCGACCCCGCCGGCGACCCCGAACCGGACGTGCCGTCCGTCGGCTCGGCGAACTGGTCCGGCGGCGTCGCCGCGACCCGCCACCTCGTCGACCTCGGCCACCGCCGCATCGGCATCATCACCGGCCCCGAGGACATGCTCTGCTCCCTGGCCCGCCTCGACGGCTACCGGTCCGCCCTGAACATGGCCGGCATCTCCCCGGACGCCTCACTCCTCCGCTTCGGCGACTTCCACGTCGAAGGCGGCTACCGGCACGCCATGGAACTCCTGCGGATGCCGGACCGCCCCACCGCGATCTTCGCGGGCAGCGACCTCCAGGCGCTGGGCGTCCTGGAGGCGGCCCGGGTCTGCGGGCTGCGCGTCCCCGAGGACCTCTCCGTGGTCGGATACGACGACGTGATGATCGCCCGCTGGTCGAGCCCCGCCCTCACGACGGTCCATCAGCCGCTGCGCGCGATGGGGGAGGAGGCGGTGCAGATGCTGCTCCGCCTGCGCGCCGGGGAACCCTCGGTGACCCGCCTGGAGCTGGCGACCAGCCTCGTGGTCAGGAACAGCACGGCCCCGCCGGCGGACGGCGGGTAGCCGGCACCCGCCGAGGGGGCGCCGGGGGTCGGGCGCGACCCTCCGAAAGTGTTTCGGGTACGCACCGGGAGGCGGCCCGGGGCGGCCCCGCCCGTCGCGTACGGCGATCCCGACATCGGGAACACGTACGGCGATCCCGGCATCGGGAACGCGTGCGTGATGACGCGCGAGACGGGCTCATGGGGGTCGCGGTCGTGCCGACCGCCGCGGAGGACGACGGGGACCCCGTGTCACGGTCGTGGTCCCATCCCCGTGAAGAGGGCGTCGAGGACGCGGTCGACGTAGGCGCGGGTCAGCGGTTCCTGTGTGATGAGCAGGCGGAAGTACAGCGGTCCGGAGAGGATCGCCATCGCCAGGTCCAGGTCGAAGTCCGGGGACAGCTGGCCCCGCTCCCGTGCCGTCCTCAGGCGTGCGACGGTCTTCTCCGCCTGCGGGGCGATGAAGCGCTCGTTGAGCGCGGCGGCGACGCCGGGGTCGTGCTGGGCCTCGCCGACCAGGGCCTTGAAGAGGGGGCCGAGCGGTTCCCCCGCCAGGAGGTCGACGGCCTCGTGGATCTGCCGGCGCAGGTCCGCGACGAGATCGCCCGTGTCGGGGTAGTCCAGGGACGACTCGCCGCGCGACAGCAGCGAGTCGAGGAGCAGGGCGCCCTTGGACGGCCACCGGCGGTAGACGGTGTGCTTGCCGACACCGGCCCGGGCGGCGATGGCCTCGATGCTCAGCTTGGCGTAGCCGAGCTCCTGTCCGAGCTCCAGCGTCGTTCGCATGATCGCTTCGGTCAGGTCGGGGCCGCTGCGGCGGACAGGGGTCATGGCTCCATCTTATCGGCACGGCACGTGCCGTGCTTGACAGACGTCCGGGGCCTGGGCACGCTTCGGTCAACGGCCCGGAACGGCACGGCACGTGCCGTTCCTTGGAGGGCGGGATGCCCTCCGCCCGGTGCGGGCCCGTGAAGGCGCGCGGAACCGCATCCCCGGCCGGCCACGGACCGCGCGCGGCCCGGTCCGCCACCCGAAGGAGTCCGTCATGCCCGTCCCCGCCGACCCGACCGTCCTCCACCCCATGCCCGGCCAGCCCCGAGTGGTGCAGCTGAAGCCGCTGGTCACCTCCCCGCTGATCGAGGTGGGGGAGTACTCCTACTACGACGACCCGGACGACGCGACCGCGTTCGAGACGCGCAACGTGCTCTACCACTACGGCCCCGAAAGGCTCGTCATCGGCAGGTTCTGCGCGCTGGGCACGGGTGTCCGGTTCCTCATGAACGGCGCCAACCACCGCATGGACGGCCCCTCGACCTTCCCCTTCCCCACCCTGGGCGGCTCCTGGGCCGATCACTTCGACCTGCTCGCCGGGCTGCCGAACCGCGGGGACACCGTCGTCGGCCACGACGTCTGGTTCGGCCACGGCGTGACGGTGATGCCCGGCGTACGCATCGGGCACGGCGCGATCGTCGCCGCCGGCGCCGTGGTCACCAAGGACGTCCCCGACTACGGCGTCGTCGGCGGCAACCCGGCCCGCCTCGTGCGCACCCGGTACGACGACCGCGACATCGCCCGGCTGCTCGCCCTCGCCTGGTGGGACTGGCCCGCCGAGCACATCACCGAGCACGTGCGCACCCTCATGTCCGGAAGCGTCGACCAGCTGGAGAAGGCGGCGCCCGCGTCGGCGACGTGAGCACGCCGGTCCCCGCCGCCGGTCACTGGCGGCCCGATCCAGCCAGCAGTCCGACCTAGGTTGCGTTCCTACCTATCTAGTGTTGGAATACAGCCATGGCCACAGACCGCAGATCCAGCTGGCTCAAGGGAGTCCTCGACCTGCTCGTCCTCTCCTGCCTGACCGACGGTGAGAGTTACGGGTACGAGATCGCCAAGGCGCTCGACCGGTCGGGGCTCGGCGAGATCAAGGGCGGGACGCTCTATCCCGTGCTGAACCGGCTGGAGGAAGCCGGCCTGGTGGAGGCCGAGTTCAGGGCCGCCGAGCGGGGACCGGGGCGACGCTACTACCAGCTCACCGAGCAGGGCAGGGCTCACCTCGCCGCCGAGAGCGGGGCGTGGCTGACCTTCCACACGGCCGTACGGACCATGTTGCAACCAGGGGGAACGGGACCATGACCACGGACACCTACTTCGAGGCGCTCTCCGCCGCGCTGCGCACGGCGGGCGTGACGGAGGACCAGATCGCCTCCACCGTCGCCGAACTGCGCGGCCACCTCGCCGAGACGGACTCGCCGCCGGAGGAGGAGTTCGGCACGGCCGAGGAGTTCGCGGCGCGACTGGGAGGCACCGCACCCCTCGCCGCGGAGCCCTCGGACGGGGCGGAGACCTGGGTGTGGACGGCCGACCTCTACAGCGACCGGCGCCTGCTCGCGGTCCACGGCGACCAGGGCTGGGAGGTCGAAGGACTCGACCCCCTCGGCCGCTTCGTGTGCCGCCGGGTGCCCGGGGCCGCCCTCCGCTGGGAGTACCGCCGCGAGCTGATCGGCGGGAAGAGGCGGGACGGGGTGCTCGACCGGCTGACGCCGGAAGGCTGGGAGTTGTGCGGGGAGTGGACGGTCTTCGCCTACTTCAAGCGCCCGAAGGCGGCGAGCGAGGGTCCTGCCGGCGCTCTCGACGTCCTGCCCGAGCGGCCCGGCCGCCGGCTCTTCCTCAGCCACAAGGGCAAGGCGCTCCTGGCGATCTGGACGCTGCTGGTGGTGGGGGTGGTCGGGGTGACCCTCGTCAACGTCTTCGACATGCCGGCCTACACGACGCCCTTCGTGGCGATGCTCGGCGCGACAGGCGCGCTGATCGGCCTCAGGCGCGACGCGGCCAAGGGCCGCCAGGGCTGAGCCCCGCCGGACGCGCGGCGGCCCCCGGCGGCCTTCGCCCCGCGCGCCGACCGCACGGCTGCGGCGCCCGCGGGGGAGCGGGACCGGGCCGGACGGTGCCGCGGTCGCGACCACCGTCCGGCCCGGATGCGTCCGGCCTGCCCCCCACTCCCGGAAACGTTCCTCCGAAAGATCCGCGGCCGCCGCGTCACCGCGCGGCAGCAGCGCGCCCTCGCCACCGCCGTCAAGAACGTCCGCGAGACGGCGCCGCTGCCGTACTCCAGTCGCTGACGGCACCGGGACGCGCACCGGGACGTGTACCGGCACCGGCACCGGCACCCGCGCCGACGTCGGCTCCGTCCCCCCGCCCCCGCGTCGGCGCCCCGCCGCTCAGGGGTGCCGTGTCGAGCTTCCGCAACAGGGCCCGGGCCACCGCGTCGTTCTGGCGGAAGGCGGGGGCGTCGGTGCGGGGGCGGGCGAAGGCGGCCACGGCGCGGCTGTCGGTGGGGGCGCCGAGGGCGAGGCGGCGGGGGTGGGGGCCGTCGAGCCCGGGGTCGATGATCCGGGCGTCCGCCGGGGCGACGGCGAACCGGCCGGAGCGGTGGGTGTGGTCCGGGCCGCTGACGACCTCCTCGGTGAGCGCGCCCGCGCGGTGCAGGTGCCGCAGCAGCGGATCCTCGGTGCGGGCGATCTCGGGACCGGGCAGGTACGCCTCGATCAGCGCCGTGGCGCGGACCGTGTGGCCGGGCACCGTGGCGCCGGTCGCGGTGAACGTGCCCGTGAGTTCGTCGGTGCCGACGCGGACGTCGGCGCCGAGGAAGCGGACGATCCCCGCACGGGAGAGGGCGAGGAGCTGGCGCAGCCGGAAGCCGGGCGGGCCGGAGGCGAGGAAGCTGAAGAAGCCGTGCCACCAGCCGTCGAGGTCCTCGCCGATCGACCGGGCCGTGAGCCGGCCGGAGGAGACCAGCCGCGGCAGCTGCCCGTACACCGAGAGCAGGGCGAGGAACGCGCCGAGGTCGGCGCTGAACCGGGCGTTCTCGCGGCGGGCGACGTCCTGGGCGATGTGGTCGCCCAGGTGGGCCTGGAAGGCGTCCGCCGTGGGGAGGACCAGACCGCCGAGGGGATGGTCCAGGGCCTCGAAGTCCAGGCGGTCCGCCGGGTCGGGGACGGCGGCGGCGACCAGGTCCGTCATCGCGTCGGAGTACCAGTCGAGGCGGTCGTACGCGGCCAGGAACTCGTCCCAGGGGGTCGCCGTCCGCTCGGGGTGGCCGTGGAACAGCTCGTGGTAGTGGCCGAAGCCGACCTCCTTGGCCATCAGCGGCCACACGTCGAGGCGGAGGTCCAGCGCCCGCGGCCCGGCGGTGAGCGCGTCGACGGCCTCGGGCCCGAAGTACCGCGGCAGCGGCGGACGGGGGCCCCTGAGCCGGTAGTTGGTCTTCGCGTGGTACGGCACTCCGCGCCGCGATCCGACGTGCAGGACCGGCTCGCGGCCGGACGGCAGGTAGGTGAGCGAGCCGTCGGGCTCCGTCCGGTAGGAGCCGCCCCGTCCCTCGGTGAGCAGGACCATCAGGTCGACGAAGGCGAGTCCGAAGCCGCGCAGTACGGCGTGCTCGCCGGGGCGGAGCGCGGACAGGTCGGCGTCGGCGGAGAAGCCCGGAGGAAGGTGGAAGCGGCCGTGGCGGCGCGCGAAGGCCGCGTGCGCACGGTGCGCCGGGCCCGGCGCGGACTCCAGATGACCCTGGGCGAGGACCACCAGGTCCGCGCCCAGAGGGGTGGCCCGGTCGGCCAGGTGCACCTGCTGGGGGCCGTCGGGCGGGCCCGTGACCGCGGTCGCGGTCGTGCGGTGCCATGTGACGGTGACCGACGCCGGGAGTCCGGCCGTCACCCGCCGGAACACCCAGTCCAGGTACGCGCTCTGGGCCCGCCGGGTGGGGAAGTCGGTGCCCGCGAGCGTGCGGAGCTCGGACAGGACCAGCGGGTCGGCCGGTTCCGCGTACGGCGCGAACCGAGGGCCGCCCGCGTCGGCGAACTGGGCGGCCCACTCCGCCAGGGAGGGGCCCGGCCGTACGGGGCCGTCGACGGTGGAGGTGTCGTCGGTGAACATGGTGACGTCCTCGGCCATGGAGTTCATCCGCAGCAGCGGGGACTGCTCCTGTCGCCAGATCCGCCCCGGACCGGGCGGGTGGGGGTCGACGAGATGGATGCGCAGGTCCCTCGTGCCCGACCACAGTTCGGGCAGGCTGGCGGCGAGGCGCTCCAGCAGTCCGGTGGCGCGCGGACCGGCACCGACGAGGACCAGGGAGGCGGTGGGCCGCGCGCTCACCGGTCACCGCCGAGGCGGGGATCCGTGCCGGCGGGCGTCGCCCCGCGCGGTGGGGGGCGCAGGGCGGTGACGCGGGCGCGCAGCCGTGCCACCGGGGTGGGCGGGAGCCTGCGCGCGGAGCCCCGGGCGTAGTGGCGCTCGACGTAGTACTGGCCGACGCCGAGGACGGAGGTCACCCCGACGTACCAGAGGGTGGCGACCAGCAGCAGGGGAATGACCTGGTACGTCTGGTTGTAGACCAGCTGCACCGAGTACAGCAGGTCGTGGACGGCCAGGACGCTGACGATGCTGGTGCCCTTCAGCGTCCCGATCAGCATGTTCCCGGCGGTCGGCACGATGGAGCGCATCGCCTGCGGGATGACGATCCGCCGTAGTGTGCGGAGCTTGCCCAGCCCGAGCGCCTGGGCGGCCTCGGTCTGGCCGGAGTCCACGGAGAGGATGCCGCCGCGCACCACCTCGGCGGCGTACGCGGCCTCGTGCAGGGTCATGCCGACGACGGCGGTGAGGGTGGGACCGAGCAGGTTCACGGTCTCGACGGTGAGGAACTGCGGCCCGTACGGGATGCCGAGACCGAGCGTCGGGTAGAGGGCGCCGATGTTGAACCAGAACAGCAGCTGCACCAGCAGCGGTGTGGACCGGAAGATCCACACGTAGCCCCAGCCGAGGCTGCTCAGCACGGGGTTGCCGGAGAGCCGCATCACCGCGAGCGGAATGCCGAGCAGGAAGCCGAGCGCCATCACCGCGCCGGTCAGCCACAGGGTCAGCAGCAGTCCGTCGAGCACGGCGGTGGTGGTGAAGTACCGCCCCACCACGTCCCATTGGAACGCGTCGTTGCGGACGACGGAGTCGAGCACCAGGGCGAGGACCAGCAGCGCCACGACGGAGGCCGCCCAGCGCCCTGGGCGCCGGCGCGGAACGATCCGCGGCAGGTCGCCGCCGGTCGGGCCGACCGGTTTCAGGAGCTTCCGGGCAGGAGCGGTGGTGGGCGTGACGTCGGCGGGCGTGACCATGGGGAGGCGCTCCGGGAGAGGGAGGGGCGGGCGTGGGTGGACGTGCGGGCGCTCGTACGCGGGTACGGTGCGCCGGGCCGGCATCGTCACGCTCGCCGCGTCCCTCAACGCGGCCGGAGGAGCCCTCGCGCACGGCGGAGCCCGTCCTCGGTCGATCGTATGGGCGAGGGGACCGCCGGTCCGTCAAGCGCGTATGACGGGCCTGTGAACACCGCTCCGGCATCCGGTCGCCGGTTGACGGGACGGACGACGTCCTGCTCAAGTAAGTGCATGGACGCCCTTCAGCGCTTGGTCTCGCGCAACCACATCGACTTCGGTCGGGTGTGGTCCGCCTCCTGTCGCGGCTGACTCGGCAGCGGGCCGTACGACTCGGCCCTTCCCTCCCTCGGTGACCCCGTCGCGGTCCGAGTCCCCGTCACGCGCGCTGCCGTAGCACCGCCCCTTCCGACGCCCGTCGTCGTCACGCCCGCACAGCCACGCCGCCGTCCTGCCGACGGCGCGTCACCCACGCCCCGCGCCGGGCCGCCTCGCCCTGCCCGCGTGCGCCAACGCTTCCGAAAGGTCCCTCCCATGCCCGTGGAGTTCCTCGGCATCGCCGCCACCAACGACGGATCCGAAACCACCCCGCGCTCCGGCGCGGCCTTCGACAGGGAGTACACGCTCCGGCTCGCCCGGGCGCACGAGGACCACGGCTGGGACCGGGTGCTGTTCGCCTACGGCTCCGGATCCCCGGACCCCGCGCCGGCCGCCGCGTACGTCGCGAGCCGGACCGAGCGGCTGGGGATCCTCCTCGCCCACCGGCCCAACGTCTCCTACCCCACCTTCGCCGCCAAGACCTTCGCCACCCTCGACCAGATCAGCGGGGGCCGGCTGACCGTGCACTTCATCACGGGCGGCAACGACCACGAGCAGCGGCGCGAGGGCGACACCCTCACCAAGGACGAGCGGTACGCGCGCACGCTCGAGTACATCCGGATCGTCAAGAAGATCTGGACCACCCGCGAACCCTTCGACCACGAGGGCGAGCACTACCGCTTCCACGACTTCGTCAGTGACGTCTTCCCCGCGCAACAGCCCCGCCCCGAGGTCTCGTTCGGCGGATCCTCGCCCGCCGCGTACGCCGCCGGAGGGGCCGAGGCCGACATCTACTGCCTGTGGGGCGAACCCCTGGCGAAGACCGCCGAGCAGATCGAGGCCGTGAAGGCCGCGGTCCGCGCGGCCGGCCGGACCGACGAGCCCCGCATCCAGGTGGCCTTCCGTCCGATCATCGCCCCGACCGAGGAACTGGCCTGGGAGAAGGCCCACCGCACGGTCGGCGCGATCCGGGAGCGGCGCGAGCGGGGACTCGTACGCCACCACCGCGACAACGCGCCCGAGAACACCGGCTCCCAGCGGCTGGTCGCCATCGCCGAGGCGGGGGAGCGCTACGACCGCGCCCTGTGGACCCCGACCGCCGCCGCGACCGGTGGAGCGGGCAACTCCAACGCCCTGGTCGGCACCCCCGAGACGGTCGCCCAGGCGCTCCTCGACTACTACGACCTCGGCGTCGACATCCTCTCCGCCCGGGGCTACGACCTGCTGGACGACGCGATCGACTTCGGCCGCCACGTGATCCCGATCGTCCGCGAGGAGGTCGCCAAGCGCGACGCCGAGCGGGCGGCGCGCGGCACGCGGAACCTCGCGGCGGTGAGCGGGTGACCACCGCACCCGAGGTGACGGTCGTCCGGGTACCGGTCTCCGACCCCAGGGTCCGGCCCCTGCTGCGCGAACTGGGCGACGAGTACTCCCACCGCTACGGCAGGGACGCCCACGCCGAACTCAGCCGCTACCCCGACGAGGAGTTCACCCCTCCGCACGGCGGCGTCCTGCTGCTGCTCCTGGAGCGCGGCGAACCCGTCGCGGGCGGAGCCTTCCGCAGGTACGACGCGACCACGGCCGAGCTGAAGCGGATCTGGACGCACTCCGCCCACCGGCGCCGCGGCCTCGCCCGGCGCGTCGTCGTCGAGCTGGAGCGGGAGGCGGCCGCCCGCGGCTACCGGCGGATCCACCTGACCACCGGGCCGCGCCAGCCGGAGGCCCGCGGCCTGTACCTGGCCACCGGCTACACCCCGCTGTTCGACACCGGTGCCGACCCGGAGTCCATCGGACCGCTCCCCTTCGAGAAGCACCTCCCGGCCCCGGCACCCACAGGAGAGGGCGCAGACCTGTGAAACCGGCGACCAGCCGCCGCCCGCGCGCCGCGGCCCTCGCACTGCTGACGCTCCTGGCCCTGACCGCCTGCGGCTCCGGCACGTCGAGCGGCACGGCGCCGGTGGGGGCCCAGGCTCCCGCGGCACCGTCCGACGACCCGGTCGCCGCCGTGCGGACGGTGGACTCCGTCGCCGCCCTGCTGCCCGCGGACGTCCGCGAGAAGGGAGTGCTGAGGCTCGGCAGCTCGATCGGGAACCCGCCCGGGGCGTACTACCCCGACGGCCCGGACAAGCCGCCCGCCGGCCAGGACATCGACCTCGCCGACGCGGTCGCGAAGGTCCTCGGCGTGAGACTGGAGCGCCAGGACGCCTCCTTCGAGACGATCCTGCCCGCCCTCGGCAGTGGCAAGTACGACGTCGGCACCGGCAACTTCGGCGTCACCACCGAGCGCCTGAAGACGATCGACTTCGTCACCTACATCAACGACGGCCAGGGCTTCGCCGTGAAGAAGGGCGACACCAGACTCGGAGGAAAGGTCACCGACCTGACACGGCTGTGCGGGCTCACCATCGGCACCGGCGCCGGCACCACCTTCGAGGCCACCCTCACCGCGCGCAGGGGCGTCTGCGCCGAGACCGGCAGGAAGCCCTACGACGTCAAGGTCTACTCGGAGAACGCGGCCGTCCTCACCGCGCTCCAGCAGGGCCGCATCGACGTCGTCATGTCGACCATCAACGGCCTGCGCCACCAGGCGGCCCAGCCCGCCGCCCGGACCGACTTCCTCGGCGAGTACCACCGGCTCGACGTCGGCTTCGCCTTCAGGAAGGGCTCCCCGCTCACCACGGCGTTCCGGGCCGCGGTCGACGAACTGATCAGGAACGGCACCTACGCCCGCATCCTGAGGAAGTGGGGAACCACCGCCTCCGCGATCGACGCGTCCCGGATCAACCCACCCGAGCACAGGTGACCCATGAGCAGCGACACCCTCGTCCCGCCGGCCGCGACAGCGGCCGAAGACCCGGCCCCCACCCTCAAGGTCGTCCCGGTCCGCCACCACGCCCGCTGGGTCGCGGCCGCCGTCGTCGTCGTGCTGCTCGCCCAGTTCGCACACGGCCTGGCCACCAACCCCGTATGGGAATGGCACGTCTTCCGTGCGTACGTCCTGTCCGAGACGATCGTCGAGGCGGTGTGGGTGACCCTGCAACTCACCGCCTACGCCACCGTGCTGGGCTTCCTCCTGGGCACCGTCCTGGCCTTCATGCGCCTGTCGCGGAGCCCGGTCCTGAGGACCGTCGCATGGGGGTACGTCTGGGTCTTCCGGTCGATCCCGATGATCGTGCAGCTGGTCTTCTGGTTCAACCTCAGCGCCCTGTACCAGCGGCTGGGCGTCGGCATCCCCTTCGGCCCGGTGTTCTGGTCCGTCGACAGCAACACCCTCATCGGCACCATCGGCGCGGCGATCATCGGCCTGACGCTCCATCAGGCCGCCTACGCGGCCGAGATCGTCCGCGGCGGCGTCCTCGCCGTCGACCACGGCCAGCTCGAGGCCGCCGCCGCGCTCGGCATCCCCCGCCTGCGACAGATCCGCCGCATCGTGCTGCCGCAGGCCATGCGCGCCATCCTGCCCACCGCGGGCAACGAGATCATCGGCCTTCTCAAGGGCACCTCGGTGGTCTACGTGATGGCCATCGGCGAGCTGTTCTACCAAGTCCAGGTCATCTACGGCCGCAACGGGCGGGTGATCCCGCTGCTGCTGGTCGCCACCTTCTGGTACGTCGTCCTCACCACCCTGCTCTCGGTCGCCCAGTACTACGTGGAGCGCCGTTACGCCCGGGGCGCCGACCGCACCCCGCCACCCACCCCGCTCCAGCGCGCCCGGCGCGCCTTCCGCGGGCCGTCCCTGGGAGGGAACCGATGAGCACCGACGCGATGGTGGACGTCCGCGGCGTCCACAAGAGCTTCGGCCCGCTGGAAGTGCTGCGCGGCGTCGACCTCAGGGTGCGGGCCGGCGAGGTCACCGTGGTCCTCGGGCCGTCCGGCTCGGGCAAGTCCACCCTGCTGCGCACCATCAACCACCTGGAGAAGGTCGACCGGGGCTGGATCAGCGTCGACGGCGAGCTCGTCGGCTACCGCCGTCACGGCGACAGGCTGCACGAGCTGAGGGAGAAGGACGTCCTCAGGCAGCGCACCCACATCGGGTTCGTCTTCCAGAACTTCAACCTCTTCCCGCACCTGACCGTGCTGGACAACCTGACCGAGGCCCCCGTCGCCGCCCTGCGCCGCCCGCGCGGGGAGGCGGAGGAGACCGCCCGCCGGCTCCTCGCGCGCGTCGGCCTCGCCGACAAGGCGGACGCCTACCCGCGGCAGCTCTCCGGCGGGCAGCAGCAGCGCGTCGCCATCGCCCGCGCCCTCGCCCTGGAACCGAAGGTGCTGCTCTTCGACGAACCCACCTCGGCGCTCGACCCGGAACTGGTCGGCGAGGTCCTCGACGTCATCAAGGACCTGGCCCGCACCGGCACCACCATGATCGTCGTCACCCACGAGATCGGCTTCGCCCGCGAGGCCGCCGACACGGTCGTGTTCATGGACGACGGGGTCGTCGTGGAACAGGGGCCGCCCGCGGCCGTCCTGGACGACCCGCGGCACGCCCGTACCCGCGCCTTCCTCTCCAAGGTCCTCTGACCGCCCGCACCGTCCGCGCCCACCACACCGCCCGCACCGTCCGCGCCCGCCGCACCGCCCGCGCGGACGGCACCGTCCACGCCTCCCGCCCGTACGGCACCCGCCGCACCGCTCACCCCACCCGACGCAAGGAGAACCACCGTGTCCACCACCCTCGCCGACCGCACCGCCGCCGCCGCGCTCGGACTCGCCTCGGCCCTCGTCCTCGCCGCCTGCGCGAACCCCTCCGCCGGCGCCACGACCGAGGTCGCGGCCCCGAAGGGAGGGACCACGAAGATCAACCTCGGCCCGGACCAGAACCGCGTCACCACCGCCAAGGTCGACTCCATCGCCGCCAAGGTCCCGGCGCGGATCCGCGACCGAGGCACCCTGGAGATCGTCAACTCCTCCGGCTCCGCCGCACCGCTCACCTTCCGCGCCACCGACGACAAGACCGTGATCGGTGTCGAGGCCGACCTCGCCCACCTCGTCGCCGACGTCCTCGGCCTCAAGCCGCACGTCAACACCGTCTCCTGGGAGAACATCTTCGTCGGCCTCGACAGCGCCAAGTACGACGTCGGCTTCAGCAACATCACCGTCACCGAGGAGCGCAAGGAGAAGTACGACTTCGCCACCTACCGCGAGGACAACCTCGGCTTCGAGGCGAAGAAGGGCAGCGGCCTGAAGATAACCGGCCCGGCGGACGTGGCGGGCCGGACCGTCGCCGTCAGCAGCGGCACCAACCAGGAGAAGCTGCTCGTCGCGTGGAGCGAGGAGAACGAGAAGGCCGGCCGCGCGCCGGTGGACGTCAAGTACTACCAGAACGACAGCGAC
The DNA here is from genome assembly GCF_042794995.1 of Streptomyces sp. NPDC056503. Classification (NCBI taxonomy): domain Bacteria; kingdom Bacillati; phylum Actinomycetota; class Actinomycetes; order Kitasatosporales; family Streptomycetaceae; genus Streptomyces; species Streptomyces sp. NPDC056503. Next base: position 12,866 of record NZ_JBHTST010000037.1, on the reverse strand, counting down.
ACCTACCTCGCCCTCCAGTCCGGCCGCATCGACCTCTACCTCGGCCCCAACCCGACCGCGGCCTACCACGCCGCCGTCACCGGCAGAACGGAGGTCGTCGGCACCTACTCCGGGGCCGGCGCCACCCTCCAGGGCCTCATCGCCGCCACCACGAAGAAGGGCAGCGGTCTGGCCGGGCCACTCGCCGAGGCCCTGGACGAGGTCATCGAGAACGGCACCTACGCCGAGGTCCTGGAGCGGTGGGGCCTGTCCGACGAGGCCGTCGCCACCTCGCAGGTCAACCCGCCCGGCCTGCCGAGGACCAACAAGTAGGCACCAGGGAGATCCGCGATGAGATTCCAGGTCCTCACCCTCGTCGGCCACGCCCCCCACCCGCTGACCGGCCGGCTCGACCCCGCCGCCGACCGTCTGGCGGAGGCCGTCGAGACGGGCGTCGCCGCCGAGGAGCTCGGCTTCGACGCGTACGCGGTCGGCGAGCGCCACGCCGGGCCGTTCCTGTCGTCCAGCCCCACGGCGCTGCTCGGCGCCCTGGCCGCCCGCACGTCCCGCATCCGGCTGCTCAGCGGCGTCACCGTCCTGGCGATCGCGGACCCCGTGCGCGTCGCCGAGGACTACGCCACCCTGCACCAGCTCTCCCGCGGGCGGCTCGAACTCGTCGTCGGCAAGGGCGCGGAGGCGGGCCACTTCGACCTCTTCGGCCTCGACGAGGGCCTCCAGTGGGAGTACCAGGCCGAGAAGTACGAGCTGCTGCGCAGGCTCTGGCGCGAGGAGAAGGTCACGTGGCAGGGCGAGTTCCGTCCTCCGCTGGTGGACACGACCACCGTGCCACGGCCCTACGGAGGCCGCGCGCCGCGCGTCTGGCACGGATCGGCCACCAGTCTCGACTCCCCGGAACTGGCCGCCCGGCACGGCGATCCGCTCTTCAGCGCCAACGCCGTCCAGCCCCGCGAGGCGTACACACGGCTGATCGCCCACTACCGCGAGCGCTTCGAGGCATACGGTCACGACCCCCGCACCGCCCACGTCGGGGCCGGATCGGGGGGCCTGTTCGTCGCCGACACCACCCAGAAGGCGATCGCCCGCTTCAAGGAGTACTACGAGGCACGCGTCCGCCAGACCCACAAGCCGCACCTGGAGGGCAAGCCCGGCTACAACACGCCCTTCCGCACCGTCGAGGAGGCCGTCGAGAACGGACCCCATCTCATCGGCAGCCCCCAGCAGATCATCGACAAGATCCTCGACTTCCACCAGGCGTACCGCCACGACCTGCAGTCCGTCACCGTCGACAGCTCGGGGCTCGCGTTCCCCGAGCAGATCGACCAACTGCGCCGCTTCGCCGAGGAGATCGCCCCGACCGTACGACGGGAGGCCCCCACCACCCTGTGGCAGCAGCCGTAGGGGCGTCCGGACCCCGCGGCGGTCGCCGGGCGCGCCCGGTGATCGACTGTGCGACGGCCCGCCCGCGATCCGGCCCCCGGGAGCGGGCGCCGGTCACGCGGCTTCCCGGCACGTCAGCCCGTGGACGCGCCGGCGAACGGCCGTCGCGGCGCCCGCGTCCGGCCGCGGACGGCGGTTGTCCTGCTCCCCGGCGGGCGGTGAGGGTGAGGGCCTTCGCCGCGATGGCGCGCGAGGGGAGAGGAGTCATGATGCCGAGCTCCGTCACGGCCAGGCCGCCGTTCGATCCGGAGTTGGACGCGGTCCTGTCCGCCGTCACCGAACAGTTGCCCACCCTGACACCGGAGACCATCCCGCGGTTCCGGGAGATGCCGACGCCGGGCCGACTCACCGACGACATGCTGGAGTCCTCGGGTCTCGTACGCCGCGAGGTCACCGTCCCGGGCCACCGGGGCGCGCGGCTGGCCGCGACGGTGATCTCGCGGCGGGACCACACCGCCCCGGGGCCCGGGATCTACCATATCCACGGGGGCGGCATGGTCTTCGGACACCGTCTGCTCGGCCCGGTCCAGATGCTGCCCTGGATCGTCGAGCACGACGCGGTCCTGGTCACCGTCGAATACCGGCTCGCCCCCGAGTTCCCGGACCCGTACCCGGTCGAGGACTGCTACGCGGGTCTCGTGTGGACCGTGGAGCACGCCGCGGAGCTCGGGATCGACCCGGACCGGATCGTCGTCGCCGGCGCGAGCGCCGGCGGGGGACTCGCGGCCGGCACCGCCCTGCTGGCCCGCGACCGCCAGGGCCCGGCGCTGCTGGGCCAGGTGCTGATCTGCCCGATGCTCGACGACCGGGGGCAGACGCCCTCGACGTACCAGTACGCCGACACCGGCACCTGGAACGGGGACAGCAACCGGATCGGCTGGAGCGCTCTCCTCGGGGAGCGGCGCGGGAGCGAGGACGTGTCGGTCTACGCCGCGCCGGCCCGCGCGAGGGACCTGGCCGGTCTGCCCCCCGCGTTCGTCGACTGCGGCTCCGCCGAGCTGTTCCGCGACGAGGACATCGCCTACGCGTCGGCCCTGTGGGCGGCAGGCGTGCCGACGGAACTGCACGTGTGGGCCGGCGGTTTCCACGGCTTCGACCTGCTCGCCCCGGACACCGCCCTGGCGCGGGCCGCGACCGAGGCCCGCGACAGGTGGGTGGCGCGCCTGCTCGACTCCTGAGACCGCGGTCGGTCGGCCGTGACCGGCGGCCGGGTGGAGCGGGATCCCGTCCTGCTCCACCCGAGCGCCGTCCCCGCGTATCCGGAGGGTTCAGCTCTCCGGCGCGGGATGCTTGGGCCCGTTCGTGGCGCGCCGCTTGTCGCGGACGTAGATGACGGTGTCCTTGCCCTCTCCGGGGGTGCGCCGGTCGAGCTCGAAGAGGGCTATGGCGGTGAGCAGGTCGCTGAGCTTGGTGTACCCGTAGGTGCGCGAGTCGAAGTCGGAGCGCTGCTTCGTGATGATGTGGCCGACACTCGCGAGGTGGGCCCAGCCGTCGTCGTCGGAGGCCGCCTCCACCGCGTGGCGCAGAAGGTTGACCAGGGAGGTGTCGCCCTTCAGCCTGGCCGTCGTGGCACGCTCGACGGGACGGGCCTCGACCGGAGCGGTGGAGCTCTTGAGGTTCTCGATGTAGATGAACTTGTCGCACGCCGCCACGAACGGCTGGGGCGTCTTGCGCTCGCCGAAGCCGTACACGGTGAGGCCGGACTCGCGGATGCGGGCCGCGAGGGCGGTGAAGTCGCTGTCGCTGGAGACGATGCAGAACCCGTCGAAGCGCCCCGTGTACAGCAGGTCCATCGCGTCGATGACCATGGCGGCGTCGGTGGCGTTCTTGCCGGTGGTGTAGGCGAACTGCTGGATGGGCTGGATCGACTGGGCCAGCAGATGGTCCTTCCAGCCCTTCAGGTGCGTTCCGGTCCAGTCGCCGTAGGCGCGTTTGACGTGGGCGGTCCCGTACTTGGCGACCTCCGCCAGCAGCTCCTCCACGGCACCGGGCTGAGCGTTGTCGGCGTCGATGAGTACGGCCAGCTTGGCGGTGTTCTCCCCTGCTCTCTCCATGGCCGTGACCGTAGTCGAGCGGACGCGCGCTCAGGGAGGGTTTCGGCCCGACCGGATTCCTCACGGCGGCCCCTTCGGGGGACCGGTCCGTGGCGGCCGGGTGATTTCCGGAGCCGACGGGCGGGCCACGGCCCCCTGACGGCCGGTGCTCCCCAGGATGGGGCGGGTCACATGTCCGTTCGTATCTCGCACGAGAAGCCGATTCCGGGAGCCCGCATGTCCACCGACCCACGCGCCCTGCCGCTCCGCCGCCCGCGGCGTCCCCTGCCACGAGCCGCGTGCGCGGCCCTCCTCTCCCTGCTCGCCGTCGTGTCGGGGGCGGCCCCCGCCTTCGGGACCGGTGGCACGGAGCTCTCCCGCTGCGCCCCGTCGCAGCGGCTGACGGTCCGCCACTGGGCCGCGGACGAGGCGCTGGCCCGCGTCGACGTCGGCTTCGTCGCCTGTGCCTGGCGGATGCCGGACGAGTGGACCGTACGCGCCGAAGCCCCCCGTCCGGCCGAGCACCTCGGCTTCCGGTGGCGGGTCGACACCGCCGTACGCGACGAGGTCATCGGCGGCACCCACCGGCGCTTCGGGGTGGACCTCTCCCTGACCCGCTGCGACCCGGTGACGGACCGCTGCGACGACGCCCCCGAGGCGTCCTGGACCGTGCGGTACACCCTCGTCAAGGACGGGGACCTGATCTCACTCGAACAGGAGGTGGCCGGACCGTGCGCCCGCCCGGGCTGCTCGTACCGGCTCACCGCGGGCGCCGCCGCCGGAACGGAGCTGTGACGGATGTCCGGATCCCGTCGCCACGGCGTGCGCGGAGGACGCGTCCCGGGGCGCCTGCGGCCCGCGCTCGTCCTCTCGCTGGCTGCCGTGATGGCCGTCACCGGCCTGACTCCCACGTACGCGGCGACGCCGCCCCCGACCCCGTCGGCGCGCCCGTCCCCTTCCGGCGGGGCCGCGGAGCCGGGAGGGGACGGGCAGTCGTTCGTGAGGATCGGGATCGGCAACGACACGTCCCGCACCGCCGAGGAGATCCTCCGGGAGCTCAGGACGGGAGCCTCGCTCCGGTCCCTGGGCTACGGCGAGCTCCCCGAGGTCCCCCGCACCGCCGACGAGGTCGCGGAGTTCCGCCGGACCACCGCCTCCACCTACGGCGTGAACGCGGCCGACGCGACGACCCGCGCGCTCTACGACCCGGTCACCCACGAGGAGTGCCTGGCGGACTTCCGGCGCGGTGGCCGCTCCGGCCTGCCGGAAGGATGGGTGAAGAACCACTACGCCTGGTGCGCCGTCAAGGTCGTGGTCATCGCGCACTACTACAAGGTCGGCCCCTTCACGATTCCGGTGCCCGTCGGCACCTCCAAGATGCTCCTCACCTTCCTCGGCAACGGCCGTGCCGACGGCCGTCGCGTCGACTACACCGCCCAGGGCTCACAGCTCGACATGTCGGGCTTCCCCGGCGACCCGAGGTTCGGCCTCGACTTCGAGTGCACCAGCACGTACGCCGCGGTCGTCGGGGACGTGTGCGAGGACTCCTCGTCGGGTTCCGCCCTGACACCGCTGGCCACATGGGTGCTGGCCCCCGCCCGCTTCACGGCGAACGCGCCCGCCACCGCGGGCGCCGAACACGAGCGCATCGTGAGGGCCGTCTTCTCCTTCGGCATGTGGGCCAGGGCCGGGAGCAGTTCACCCCAGCTGAGGGACGGGCCCCGCAGCACCGTCCGCTTCGACACCAGCGACTACATCGCCCATCCCGAGCCCGAACCGGACGTCCACGACGAGCCCACGCGGTCCCCGGGCCGGCGGGAGGAGCCGCAGCAGCGGCCGGAGCTCGTCGACGGCGCCGTCTTCGACAACACGGTGCCCCACCTCGTGTACCGGCTCGGCGGCAAGGAGGCGGCTGTCGCCGAGCACATCCGCACCGCGCTGGAGGACCCCGCGGCCACCGTCCCCGCCCGCACCGATCCGCCCAAGCGGATCCCCGGCGGGTCGGCCCGGTCCCCGCTCCACCGCCTCGTACGCAAGAAGAACCCGCAGCGCGTCCGGGACAACCGCAAGGCCGTACGCGCCGAGTGCGCGAAGCTGCTGAAGCCCGGCGTGCAGAGGCCCGAGTGCGACGAGTTCCCCTTCGCCTCCAGCCAGGAGGGCGCGGGCCTGCCCACCTACCGGCCGACCGCCCCGTACGGCGACTTCTCCGTCAGGTACGTGCCCGGAGCGGACAACAGCAGCGCCGGCGGGGCCCTGGGCGCCTGGTACCAGCGCGACCGCATCCTCGACGGCGACCCCTTCTTCATCCGCGTCGTTCCCTGATCGGGTGTCCCGGCCCCGCGTCCGGCGGGTCCGGACGCGGGCCCGGACACGGCAACGCCGCCTCACACGGCGGGCGGCGTTCCCGGGGCCGGGGCCGAGGCCGTGCCGCGCAGGTAGGCGGCGAGGATGGTGTGCGGCGAGGCGGTCGGGTCGACGGCGGTCCGGTAGAACACCAGCGAGTCCGTGAGGGCGATCAGTTCCTCGACGCGCGCCTCGGAGGCGGGGAGGCCGGCTCTGGTGAGGGCGGACGCCGTGATCCGCCGGGTGAGGGCGTGCACCTCGGAGTCCGCCGTCAACTTCGCCCGGAGACGCGGTTCGTCGTCGAGTTCGAGGAGGAGGGCGTAGCGGGCCCTCATGTCGTCGCGACGGGTCGTGAGAGCCTCGACGAGTCCCGCGACCAGCGCGGCGAGCTCCTCGACGCCGAACCGGCCCTCGGGTGTGAACGACGTGTCCAGGGAGTCGGCGAGCCCCTCGGCGTCGGCCTTCGAACGCGCGGCGAGCGCGTCGACGATGAGTTCCATCAGCGCGATCCGCGTCTTCGCGTGGTACGAGGTCGACCCCTGCGGGATCCCCGCCTCACGGTCGACGGCCCGATGGGTCAGGGCGCGCACGCCGTCGCGGGCGATGACGCGAATGGCTCCGTCGGTGATCGCCGCCCGCCGGTCACCGGAATTCGTCGCATGCGAGGACACGATCCGATGCTACAGGTGTAGAGTTCGAGCGCTCCACGGCTCTACACCTGTAGTGGCGACGCGGGGTCGCGACGGCAGGACCCGGCGCAGACCAGGAGGAGAGCGCGATGATGATCGACTTCGTTCCCGACCCGAGCCTGTACCCCTTCGCCTCACGATGGTTCGACTCGTCCGCCGGACGGGTCCACTACATCGACGAGGGGACGGGCCCGCCGATCGTGTTCCTCCACGGCTCTCCCACCTGGAGCTTCCTCTACCGCCACCTCGTCAAGGGCCTTCGCGACCGGTACCGCTGCGTCGCCGTCGACTACCTGGGCTTCGGCCTGTCCGAGCGCCCGGCCGGCTTCGGCTACACGGTCTCGGAGCACACGGCGGTCGTGGGCGAGCTGATCGACCGTCTCCGGCTCGACGGCTTCGTCCTGATGGGGCAGGACTGGGGCGGCCCCATCGGGCTCGGCGCGGCGACCACGCGGGCGGACCGCGTCAGGGGGATCGTGCTGGGCAACACCGCGTTCTGGCCGATGGAGACGGTGGCGAACCGGGCGTTCAGCGTGATCATGAGCAGCCGCCCCATGCGGCGGCGCATCCTCGAACGGAACCTTCTCGTGGAACGGTTCCTGCTCGGCAGGACCGGTCCCGCCCTGACGGCGGCCGAAGCCGACCACTACCGCGGGGTGCAACCCACCGAGGAAGCCCGGCACGGCCTCACGGTCGCCCCCAGGGAGATCCGCGCCGCACGCCCGCTGCTGGAGAGACTCGCCCAGGACGTACCGGCCCGCCTCGGCGACAAGCCGACCCTGGCGGTATGGGGCATGCGGGACATGGTCTTCCGCCCGAACGCGTGCCTTCCCCGCCTCCGTTCGTCCTTCACCGCACTCGACATCGTCGAACTCGGCCAGGCGAAGCACTTCGTCCAGGAAGACGCGCCGGACGAGATCGTGGCAGCGATCACCGAACGATTCCCCTGAGACGGGCTCGCCGAACCGGACGGCGCGGAGGCGGTCTGAAGGTCAGCCCCACCGCTGACGGTCCGTATCGGCGCACGGCAGCGCCCGCAGCCCCCTGGGGGCGCTGTCGTCCAGGCAGGCTCCAGTGGTCTGGTTCCGCACCCGCACCGAGTCGTCGGGCCCGGCGGTCACCTGCCACTTCTGCGAGGTCTGCGACGGGGAGCAGGGGACGGCCCGCAGGCCGACCGCCTCGCCGTGGTCCAGGCACGCGCCGGTCGCGTGGTTCCTCAACCGGTGGGTGCCGTCCGCGAGCCGGTCCACGGTCCATCGCTGGTAGCTCATCCCGTTGCAGGCGTACGAGCGCAGGTCCTTGTCCAGGCTGTGGTCGAGACAGCTGCCGGTCGCACGGCTCACGAAGGCCCTGACCGATGTGGCCGCGGCGCTGCCGCCACCGGCGCCGCCGCCGTCCCCCGCCCGCCCCTCCCGCGCGGAGCCGGCGAGGACCCCGGGCGCGGGAAGGGCGAGCCAGGTGCCGATCGAGCCGAGCGCCGCCCCGACCAGTAGTCCCGCCACCAGCCAGCCGGCCCGGCCGGGCACCGCCGGACGGGCGAGGAGGCGGCGGCGGGGGACGTCGGGGCGTTCCTGCCCGCCGACGGATCCGCCGACGGATCCGCCGACGGATCCGCCGACGGATCCAGTCGGCTCGGCGGGGGAGGCGGTCGCGTCGCCGGAGGGAGGGAGCGGGGCAGGGGCGGGGAGCGGGGGAGGGCGGGGCTGGTTCCGGTCCGCGGCCTCCCACAAGGCCCGGTACGCGGTGGGGTCGGCGTCCAGCGCACCGCACAGGTCCCGGACGAGGGGCCAGGGCGGGACGGTGCTGCCGCGGAAGTACCGCGAGAGGGACGAGTCGCTGACCTTCAGACGGTCTTCGAGGTCGCGCAACGTGCACCCCGATCGCTGCTGCAACGCCCGCAGGGCCGCACCCAGCCTGCGGGCCGCGTCGTCGTCGGAAGTGTGACCGGCGGGCATGTCGCCATCCCTCTGTCCTGGCCGCGGCCGATGCTTCGGCAGGGCGTCCCACGTCCCGGGACAAGCGCGTCCCAGCAGGTCAGAACCTTAGGGATCCCGACATCACGGAAGCAACCGGGACAAGCTTGCGACCCCCTGACGCGCCGCCGCAGACTCGGAACCCCCGGCTCGCCAAGACGACCGACGGACGGTGGCCACACCTGCCACCCGACGGCCGTACGCCGGTGCCGGCCCGCCCGTGAACCCCTGAACACCCCTTCACCCACGGTCGGACCATGCCCGAAACCGTCACCCCAACAGGTGACGGACGAGCCGTTCCAGTCGACCGACACATCAAGGAGAACCATGCGATCCAAGCTGAGGTCCCTCACCGTGGGGGCCCTGCTCCTCGCCGGCACCGTCCTGCAGGCGGCTCCCGCCGAGGCGGCCGTGATGCGCCCGCCCGGCAGCGGCGAGTCGTGCACGTACTCGGTGGCCGCCGACGGCAAGTACGGCACGGGCATCTGCAAGAACGTCGGCGACCACATGATCGAGGTCAAGTTCATCTTCGTCTGCGGATGGGCCCCCGACCTGGAGAGCCCGTGGATCGCCCTCGCCCCCGGTGAGAGCGACGGCGGTCACGGGACCTGCGGCGGCACCGGAATCGGCAGCATCATCGCGGAGGTCCGCGACCTGTGAGCGGCAGCCGGGCGCCGCTCACCACCCCTCACACCCCATCGAACACGGCAACGACCTCACCCACAGCAAGGAGAGACACCATGGGTATCCGACGACGGGCCCTGACCCTGGCAGCCGTACTCGGCCTGGCCACCCTGGCGCAGCTCGCGCCCGCCGAAGCGGTGCTCAAGCGCCCGCCGGGCGGCGGCGAGTCGTGCACGTACTCGGTGTCCGACGACGGGTACAACGCGACCGCGGTGTGCAAGAACAACAACAACCACCCCATCGAGTTCCGCGCCGTCATCGTCTGTGGCTGGGACTGGGACACGGAGGGTCCGTGGGTCACCCTCCAGCCGGGCAAGCGGAAGAGTTCCAGCGGCCGTTGCGGCGGCTCGGGCGTCGGCGGCGTCTCCGTCGACGTGCGTGACCTCTGACCGAACCACCGGCGAGTAGTCCGCCCCGGCCGGCAACGCCCGGCCGGGGCGGGTCGTCGGACTTCACGCCGAGGAGCCGAGGTACGCGGCCCCTCGGCGACAGGAGACGGAGAACACCATGACCACCCCACCCCGTCCGGGCGGCGACCAGAGGGGCGTCGTCCTCACCACGGCGGTCGTCGCGGGCCTCTGCGGCGTCGTCACCCTCGTCACCCTGCTGTGCCTCCACCTCTTCGGCGTGACCGGCTCCCAGGAGACCGGCTCCGAGCCACCGCCGACGAACACCGGGCAGACGTCACCGGACCGCCCGTACGACCCGTTCCCGCCGCCCCCGCCGCCCCCGCCGCCCCCGCCGCCCCCGCCGCCCGCGCCGTTCCCGCCGCTCCCGCCCGGTCCCGGCACCTACCGATGACCCGTCAGACGGTCCGCCACAGCCCTCGGTCCTCGGTCCCGAGTCCTCAGCCGTCCGTGGTCGAGGGGTACAGGACGGTCGCCGCGACGAGCCCCTGGTAGTGGTTGGCGGGGGCCTGCTCCTCACATACGAGGACGCGGAAAGCGGTGGCGTCCGCGTAGTACTCGAACGCGAGGTCGCCCGTGACGACGGCACCGGCCTTGACGGCCTTCGCGAAGACGTCGGGGTCGTCGAGGCCGAACGACGTGTGAGGGAGGGAATCGTTCCCGTCCTGGTCGAGGACGTAGAGAGAGCGGTCCTGGTGGACGTCGAACCGCCGGCTTTCCCCCGTGAGGTTGGTGACCGAGACCGTCAGGACGCCCTTGCGCTTGCCCTCCTTGTCGAGGTCCGCCTCGATGAGGTCGTCGTCCTCCGGGACGTCGAGCCGGACGTTCTCGATGGCTCGGCGCGGCCGATCACCCGTCCAGGCTACTCGTCCCGCCTGACCAGAGGGGCGGCATCGGCGTTTCGGCCACCCCCGGCTTCGGGCCCGGCCCGGGCCCCGCACGGATCGATGTACAGGGAACGAACTCGCTTTCGCCTGCTTGCGGGGTTCGAACGCCGTCCGAATCGGATGTGCTCGGCAGGGGACACCGCGTCGTTGAGACGTCCGAAACCCCCACTCGCCTGCCTGGAGGCCGTGATGCATCCCCGTCTCGTCGCTTCTTCCCTCCTGTCCCCCGTCCCACCGCCCCGCCCCGCCCCTCTTCGGCACTCCGCGGTGCCCGACCGGCCGATCACCGGTTCTCGCCGTGCGGCCCGCCCGGACGCGGGGTGGGGCGCGTGAGCGAGCGGGCCGAAGAGACGGTCGTGTCCGAGGGCACCGTCCCCTCCCCGCGTACGGCGACGCTCGGCCCGCCTCCGCGGTCGACTCCCGCGGGAGCGGAAGGCGGGGACATCACCGAGGGAATGGAAGAGGCGTACTGGTCCGTACACGACGGAGCCGCCGCGCGGGCGACCGTCCGGCAGATCCTCGGTTCCCTGCCGCGGATCACCCGCCGGATCGGACTGCTCGCCTGGCGGGCGGACGCGGGTGCCGCCCTCGCCGTGGTCGGGTGCCGGCTCGCGTCCGCCGCCATGACCGCCTGCGGGCTGGTCGCCTCGGTGGGCGTGCTCCAGGAGCTGTTCGCGCAGGGCCCGACACCCGAGCGCGTCCGCGCCGCCGCCCTCCAGGTCGTCCTCGTCGTCGGCCTTCTCGCCCTGCGGGCCCTGACAGAGGCGGGGGCCTCGATGGCGCAGGCGCGGGTGACGCCGAAGATCCGGACCGCGCTGGAGAAGGAGTTCTTCCGGCTGACGGCCCACGTGCGGCTGGAGGCGGTGGAGGACGCCGACTGGCACGACGAGGTGTTCCGGGCCCATGACCGCGGGCTGTTCTACGCTCGTGAACTCGTCGGGCAGGTCGTCTCGCTCGCCTCGGCCGCCCTCGGCCTGGCCGGCACCGTCGGCGTCCTCGGCCTCCTGCACCCCGCCCTGCTGCCGCTGATGCTGCTGTCCGTGCTGCCGGTCGGAGCGGCGGCGATCCGCAGCGCGCGGGCCCGGTTCCACTCCTTCAAGCGGTGGAACGCCCTGCAGCGCCGCGTCCGGGTGTTCACCTGGCTGCTGCTCGACCAGGACGCGGCCGCCGAGGTGCGCTCCGACACCGTGCAGACGGCCCTGCTGGACGAGCACGACCGGCTGATCACCCGCATCGCCGAGGAGGACACCCGGCTCCGGGTGCGGGCGGCCTGGCTCGACCTGGCGGGCCGCGGAGCCGGCGGTCTGGGCACCGCGGTCACCTACGGTGCGCTCGCCGCCATGCTGATCGCCGGCTGGCTCCCCCTCGCGGCCGGCGCGGGCGCCGTCCTGGCCGTGCAGACCGGACAGGCCGCGCTGACGCGGCTCGTCGAGGTGGCCCACCTGGTGTACGAGCACGCCTTGTGGGTGGCGGACCTCGAAGCCGTACTCGAACGCTGCCGCGGGCTGCAGATGCGGCGCGGCGAGGTCCTGGCGCCCGAGCGGGTGGGGACGATCGAGCTGGACGACGTGTCGTTCACCTACGGCGGCAAGCGGGAACCCGCACTGTCCGGGGTGTCGATGACGCTCAGGGCGGGGGAGACGGTCGCCTTCGTCGGTTCGAACGGTGGCGGCAAGACCACGGCGTCGAAGCTCCTGGCCGGACTCCACGAGCCGCGGAGCGGAACGATCCGCTGGGACGGCGTCGACGTACAGGCGATGGACGCCCAATCGCTCCAGCGACGGGTCGCCTTCGTCCTCCAGGAGCCCGTGCGGTTCCCGTTCAGCGCCCTGGCCAACGTCACCGCCGCCACCGGAAGCCTCACCGAGGCCGACCCGGAGCGCGCACTGGCCGCCGCGCGCGCCTCCGGCGCCGACCAGGTCATCGCGCACCTGCCCGACCAGTGGGACACGGTGCTGTCCAAGCGGTTCCGCGGGGGCCAGGACCTGTCCGGCGGACAGTGGGCGAAGATGGCCGTGGCGCGGGGCCTCTACAACGACGCTCCGCTGCTCCTGCTCGACGAACCGACCGCGAGCATGGACCCGCCGTCGGAGCACGCCGTGTACGAGGCGGTCCTGCGCGGGCGGCTGCGCGAGGACCGGATCACCGTCCTCATCTCCCACCGCCTCGCCAGCGTCGTCGGCTGCGACCGGATCTACGTCTTCGACGCCGGGAGGATCGTCGAGGAGGGCACCCACGCCGAACTCATGGCGGGCGACGGCCTCTACGCCCGCATGTTCAGCCTCCAGGCCGCCGGATACCACCCGTCGCCCTGACGCCCCCAGGCGAAGGGAGCCGGCCGGCCTCGAAGGCGGCGTGGCCTCCTCGTCGGCCGCGTGGGTGCCGGCGAGCGGCCGGCCCGGGGACAACGCCC
>NZ_JBHTST010000036.1:0-59514 GCF_042794995.1 Streptomyces sp. NPDC056503 | reverse complement strand
CGACTAGCCGTCGAGCAGGGCGAGTTCGGGCTGCGCGACGACGTGGCGTACCAGGGAGGGCGGGTGCCCCTTCGCCGTCCTGGCCGGGCCTGACAGGCCCTGACAGGCCCGGGACCGGCCTGGGACGGGCTCGGGGCAGGCTTTCGGTGCCCTGGCCGCCCTGGCGCACCCTGGCACGCCCTGAGCCCGGCAGGCCCTGGCGGAGGAGCGGTTCAGCGACCGCCGTGCGGGTGTGGTGGACCGAGCGGCCCGTGCGGGCCGTGGTCAGGAGGCCCGCCGGGCGGATCGAGGCCTCCTGGGCGGGGCTGCGGGCCCGGCGGCGTACCCTGCGCGCCGCGAACCACCGGGTCCTCACCGACCACGCGGCGACCGTCCCCCGGCTGCGCGCCGCCGGGCTCGTCACGGACGCGGTACGGGACGGGCTCGTCGGCCCCGGTGACGCCGCGGCCTCCTTCGCGGCCGTCCGCCGGGAGCTGCGCGGCTTCCTCGGGCCCGCGCTGGCCCGCGCCCGCCTCCGACCCCCGGCCCAGTAGATTGGGTGCGTGCTCTCGCGTCTCTCCCGTATGCCCCGGTCCCGTGTGCTCGCGGCGTGCGCCGTGCCCGTCGTCGCGCTGGTCGCCGTGGCGGGGCTCGCGCCGCTGCCGTTCGCCATCGCCCAGCCCGGGACGACCGTCGACGTCCTCGGGAAGGACCAGGGGCGGGAGATCATCACGATCACCGGCGCCCCGGTCCGGCCCACCACCGGGCAGCTGCGGATGACGACCATCCTCGCCACCGGGCCCGGCACGGACGTCGACCTCGGGGACGTCGCCGACGCCTGGTTCCGCGCCGACCGCGCGGTGCTGCCGCACGACTCCGTCTACCCGCCGGGGAAGTCCGACGCCGAGATCGAGGAGCGCAACCTCGGGCAGATGAAGGAGTCCCAGGACGCCGCCGCCCTCGCCGCCCTCGACTACCTCGACCTGGACCCGAAGCAGGTGAAGGTCAGCCTGCACCTCGCCGACGTCGGCGGGCCGAGCGCCGGGCTGCTGTTCGCCCTCGGCGTCGTCGACAAGCTCGACGGCGACGGGGACGGCGGCGAGCTCACCGGCGGCGACGTCGTCGCCGGTACGGGCACGATCGCGCCGGACGGCGAGGTCGGGGCGGTCGGCGGCGTCTCCCTCAAGACCCAGGCCGCCTCCCGCGACGGCGCCACCGTCTTCCTCGTCCCGAAGGACGAGTGCTCGGACGCGCGGGCCGAACTGCCGGACGGCATGCGGCTCGTGCCCGTCTCCACCCTCAGCGACGCGGTGGCGTCCCTGCGGGCGCTGGAGCAGGGCCAGGAGTCGAAGGTTCCGGACTGCTAGCGGACTCCGCCGAGGCCGGCTTCTCGTCCAGACCGCGCCAGGAGGGCAGGACCGCCGGGGCGAGCGTCACGAGGAAGTAGACCGCGGCGACACCGAGCAGGGTCGCCGTCAGGCCCGCCCACTCGACCAGCAGGCCCGTCACCAGACCGCCCAGCGGCGTCGCCATCAGGACCCCGGCCGTACTGGCCCCGGCGACCCGGCTCCGCAGGTCCACCGGCACCCGCTCGTACAGCACGGTCGCCAGGACCGGGTTGAGCACCCCGGCGCCGAGCCCGGCCGCCACCGCCGTCACCAGGAGCGGAGCCACCGACGTGGTCGTCGCCGCCACCACGGACAGCGGGGCGCCGGCGAGGAGGAAACCGACCGTGAGGACCGTCCGGCGCGGGAGGCGGTGGCCCGCGGCCCCGTACAGCAGGGCCGCGGCGAGCGCGCTCCCCGCGAAGACGGCGACCACCAGTCCCTGGGCGGCCGGGCCGCCCAGGTGCTCCCGGGCGTGCAGCGGCAGCAGTACGGAACTCCAGCTCAGCGCGAGGCCGTTGGTGACCATGACCAGCAGCATGATGCCGAGCATCAGCCGGTCGCCGAAGAGGTACGCGTACCCCTCGCGCAGATCGGCGCGGTAGCGCGCGGCGGAGAGTGGCGGCCCGTCGCGGCGCGGCGCGGCGGCGGCGACCCGGCGCAGCCCGGCGGCGCCGAGCACGGCGGAGACGCCGAAGGTGGCCGCGTCGACGAGGAGCACGGTGTCCGCGCCGACCGTCGCCACCAGGACGCCCGCGAGCGCGGCGCCGCCCATCCTGGCGCCGCGCGAGACCGCGTCGTAGAGGCTCGCGGCCCGGGCGAGCGGGGTCCCGGCGCGCTCGGCGAGGTCCGGTACGAGCACGTACCGGGCGGTCTCGCCGGGGGCGTGGAAGAGCCCGTTGACGCCCATCAGCACGCACAGCATCCCGAACGACAGGAGCCCGGCGTGGTGCAGCAGCGGGATGGCGGCCAGGGCGAGCCCGCAGACCAGGTCGGAGGCGATGCCGACCCGGCGGCGGCCCATCCGGTCGACGAGCGGCCCGCCGGCGATCGCGGAGAGGACGACCGGCAGGGCGGCGCAGAAGGCGACGAAGCCGGCCTTGCCGGGGCTTCCGGTGGTCTCCAGGGCGAACCACGGGACGCCGATGAGGGTGAGCGAATTGCCCGCGATGGAGATGGCGTTGGCGGTGAGGACGGTGAACAGGGGTTTCTTGTCGGTCCGTTCCGCGGCGCTCATGCGGTCCCTTCCGTGGCGGTGGGCGAGGTGGGTGCGGGTGCGGGTGCGTTCGGGGGAGGCGCGGGTGCGTCGGTGCCGGGGGCCCGAACCGGGGCCGCCGCGGGGGCGAGGGCGGGGGAGGGGCCCCGCGCGGCGGTCACCCCTCGTGCTGCGGAAACGCGTGCAGGTGGAGCCGTACGCGCGCGGCGTCGGGCGCCCGCGCCCCGGCGTGGTCGCGGTACTCCTCGATCAGCGCGTGCAGCCGCTCGCCGAGCTCGCGCGCGGCGGCGGGCGGGAGCCGGAGGGTGAAGTCGCTCATGTCGGAGGCGCCGGCCCAGGCGGCGTCCCAGTCGTGCCGGGTGGCGATCCAGGTCGACAGTTCCTGGGTGTGGTTGGTCGCGACCTCGTGCAGGAGGACGTCGGCCGCCCCGCGCACCGCCGGATCGGGGTCGTGGTGCAGCGACTCGTCCCAGCTGATGCCCTGCTGGACCGCCTTCCACCAGCGCTCGCGCCCCTTGCCGAGCGTCGGGTCGTCCTCGACGAAGCCGTGCGCGGCGAGCTGGCGCAGGTGGTAGCTGGTGGCGCCGCTCGACTCGCCGAGGCGTTCGGCGAGTCCGGAGGCGGTGGCGGGTCCGTGGTGGCGCAGGGAGCGGAGGAGCTGGATGCGGAGGGGATGGGCGAGGCCGCGCAGGGAGCGTGGGTCGAGCACACGGGTGTCCTGCGGCCTGGGCGCCCGCTGGGGCTCGTTCGGCATGCCCCGAGCGTAGGGATGCAAAGAAGACGTTGCAAGGGTTTCTTTGCAACGCCTTCTTTGTGACTGTCGAATGGCTCCCGCGTGGGTTCCGCGTGGCTCCCGCGTGGGTCCCGCGTGGTTGCTCCGACTCCCTGCCCGAGGGCTGCTCCGGCTCCCCTTCCGAGGGCTGCTCCGGTTCCCGTCCGAGGAGTTACTCCGGCTCCCCGTCCGCCGCCTGCTCCACCAGCGGGATGATCCGCAACGGCACCGCGTTCTCCATCACGATCGCCGTCGACGCCCGCACGATCCCCTCGAAGGCCACCACCTTGTCGATCACCCGCTGGAGGTCCGCGTTGGACCGCGCCACCAGCCGGCACAGCATGTCGCCGTGGCCCGTCGTCGTGTGCAGTTCGAGCACCTCCGGCACCGTCGCCAGGTGTTCCCGTACGTCCGCGCCCTGCCCCTGCTTGATCTCCAGCGTCGCGAAGGCCGTCACCGGGTAGCCGAGCGCCGCCGGATCCACCTGCGGGCCGAAGCCGCGGATCACGCCGCTCGCCTGGAGCCGGTCCAGCCGCGCCTGGACGGTGCCCCGGGCCACGCCGAGCCGCCTCGACGCCTCCAGGACGCCGATCCGCGGCTCCCGCGCCAGGAGCACGATCAGCCGGCCGTCCAAATGATCGATCGCCACAGCGCCCTCCGAATGGTCACGATGTACAAGTCGCCCGCCCATACTCCCTGGTCGCTGTACAGATTGCCCACCCCAACAGCGAACTATTGCGCACCTTGCGAGACGGCGGGACGCTGCTGCCATGACTGAGACCCTGGATCACACCCCTTCCACCGCGCGTGAGGCCGACCCCTTCCCGGTGAAGGGCATGGACGCGGTCGTCTTCGCCGTGGGCAACGCCAAGCAGGCCGCGCACTACTACTCCACCGCCTTCGGCATGAAGCTGGTCGCCTACTCCGGACCGGAGAACGGCAGCCGCGAGACCGCCAGTTACGTCCTCACCAACGGTGCGGCCCGTTTCGTGTTCACCTCCGTCATCAAGGCGAGCACCGACTGGGGCCGCTTCCTCGACGCGCACGTCTCCGAGCACGGCGACGGCGTGATCGACCTGGCCATCGAGGTCCCGGACGCCCGCGCGGCCTACGCCCACGCCGTCGCGCAGGGCGCCACCGGTCTGGTGGAGCCGTACGAGCTGAAGGACGAGCACGGCACCGTCGTCCTCGCCGCCATCGCCACCTACGGCCAGACCCGCCACACCCTCGTCGAGCGCTCCGGCTACACCGGCCCGTACCTCCCCGGGTACGCCGCCGCCGCCCCGATGGTCGAGCCGCCGGCCAAGCGCACCTTCCAGGCGATCGACCACTGCGTCGGCAACGTCGAGCTCGGCAAGATGAACGAGTGGGTCACCTTCTACAACGACGTCATGGGCTTCACCAACATGAAGGAGTTCGTGGGCGACGACATCGCCACCGAGTACTCCGCCCTCATGTCGAAGGTGGTCGCGGACGGCACCAAGAAGGTGAAGTTCCCGATCAACGAGCCGGCGATCGCGAAGAAGAAGTCGCAGATCGACGAGTACCTCGAGTTCTACAACGGCCCCGGCGTCCAGCACATCGCCCTCGCCACCAACGACATCGTCGCCACCGTGCGCGCGATGCGCGCCGCCGGCGTCCAGTTCCTGTCCGTCCCGGACACGTACTACGACACCCTCGGCGAGTGGGTCGGCGACACCCGCGTCCCGATCGACGAGCTGCGCGAGCTGAAGATCCTCGCCGACCGCGACGAGGACGGCTACCTGCTGCAGATCTTCACCAAGCCGGTCCAGGACCGCCCGACCGTCTTCTTCGAGATGATCGAGCGCCACGGCTCCATGGGCTTCGGCAAGGGCAACTTCAAGGCCCTCTTCGAGGCCATCGAGCGCGAGCAGGACAAGCGCGGCAACCTGTAAGGTCGGCCGGCGCGTCCGGGCGGGGCACGGGGCCCGCCCGGACGCGAGAGGTCACCCCGCCTTCGTCGCCTCTGCCTCCGACTCTGCCTCCGACTCCGACTCCTCAGGCGCTCCGCCTCTCTCCGGCGCCGCCGACTCCTTCGGTTCCTCGGGTTCCCTCGATCCCGCCGATCCCGCCGATCCCGCCGATCCCGCCGACCCCGTCGACTCCTTCGGCGCCGCCGACTCCTTCGGCTCCTTCGGCCCGTTCGTCGCCCTGAGCCGCTTCAGCTCTTTCCCCGACAGCGCGTCCTTCGGGACCGCGTCCGGATCCGGTTCGCCCAGTCCCGCGAGCGCCGACGCCGCCCGGGGCGCGTGCAGCGGCGAGAACGACGGATGGATCCGCAACGCCTCCACCAGGTGCCGGCGTGCCGGACCCGTGCGCCCGAGCGCCCGCTCGATCTCGCCCAGGTGGTACGTGAACGGGGCGCTGCGCGGGCCCTCCTCGGTCGCCCGCCGGGCGTACGGCAGCGCCTTCTCCGGCTCGCCCGCCCGGAACAGCGCCCAGCCCAGCGCGTCCGCCACCGCCACCGACCGGCGGCCCTCCGCCCACGCGGCCCGCATCCGGGCCACCGCCGCCCCCGGGGCGCCGTGGTCCGCGTCCAGCAGCCCCAGCACCACCTCGGTCGTCGGCGAGGCCCAACTCCCGCTCCGCAGCCGCTCGTACGCCGCCCGGGCGTCCCCGTCCAGGCCCAGCGACTCCGCCATCTCCCCGGACTCCAGGACGTACTCCGGCAGCGGCTGTCGGGCCAGCGCCGCCCGCCAGTCCCGCTGGGCCTCGTCGGTCCGGCCGAGCGCCGCCAGCGCCCGCGCCCTCCCCGCCAGCGCCGGCCCGTGGTCCTTCACGAACCGCAGCGCCGTCCCGTACCGCTCCAGCGCCTCGGCCGGCTCACCTCGCTCCCAGGAGAACTGCCCGAGCCGGGTGTGCGCGGCCGCCTTCTCCGTGTCCGTCGCCGCCAGCGCCGCCGCGTCCAGCGCCGTGGCGTCGGCGTCCTCCCGCCACCCCCGGTCCCGGTGGACCTGCGCCGCCCGGCCCCGCACCGCCGCCCCGCCGTGCAGCTCCTCCAGACGCTCCATCGCCTTCCGGGCCGCCGGGTAGTCCCCGAGGCCGTTGTACGCGTCGATCAGGAGCGGGTACGTGTTCCACCGCCGGGGCGCGGCCTTCCTGACCCGCTCGCCCCACTCCTTGGCGCCCTTCCAGTCCCCCCGCGCCCCCGCGAGCACCCCGAGCCCCAGCTGGGCGTCCACGTTCCCCCGCCCCGCCGGCAGCTCCGCGAGCGACCGGTTCAGCGCCCGCTCGGCCCGCGGCAGGTCCCGTACGTCCCCGAGCCGGGCACCCCGCTCCGTGTAGGCCGCACCCAGCACCGCCCACGACGAGGCGTCGTCCGGGTGCTCCTCCAGCCACTCCTCCCGGTCCCCGATCAGTGCCACGAGGTCCGGCAGCGCCGCCGGCGCCCCCGCGTGCGCCGCGCTCGCCGCCCGCTCGGCGGGCCCCGGCGGCCGCGGCGGGTCCCCGCCGAGCAGCTCCGGCAGGTACAGCAGCGCCGTCGCCGCGAGCACCGCCCCCACCCCGGAGGCGAGTACCACCCGCGACACGTTCTGGCTCTTCATCGGGCTCATGCGCCTCACTGTGCGCCCGCCCGCGCTCGTACGAAGAGCACACCGGCCGCCCGCCCCGGCGGGTTCACACCGATGGCCGCCGGTGCCAGGCTGGAGGCATGGACGATCTCCAGACGCCCCACGCGGCTCCCCGGACGGCTCCCCACGAGGCCCTCCTCACGGACCTCCGGGCCGGGCTGCCCGCCGACGCCGTCCTCACCGACCCGGACGTGACGGCCTCCTACGCCCACGACATGGCGAGCTTCTGCGCGGCCGGGACCCCCGCCGTCGTCGTGCTCCCGCGGACCGTCGAACAGGTCCAGCACGTCATGCGGACCGCGACCGGGCACCGCGTCCCGGTCGTGCCGCAGGGCGCCCGCACCGGCCTCTCCGGGGGCGCCAACGCCTCCGAGGGGTGCGTCGTGCTCTCGCTCGTGAAGATGGACCGGATCCTGGAGATCGATCCGGTCGACCGCGTCGCCGTCGTCGAACCGGGCGTGATCAACGCGGTCCTGTCCCGCGCCGTGAACGAGCACGGCCTGTACTACCCGCCGGATCCCTCCAGTTGGGAGTCGTGCACCATCGGCGGCAACATCGGCACCGCCTCCGGAGGTCTGTGCTGCGTCAAGTACGGCGTCACCGCCGAGTACGTCCTCGGCTTGGAGGTCGTGCTCGCCGACGGACGGCTCCTGACCACCGGGCGGCGCACCGCCAAGGGCGTCGCCGGATACGACCTCACCAGGCTCTTCGTCGGCTCCGAGGGCAGCCTCGGCATCGTGGTGAAGGCCGTCCTCGCGCTCAAGCCGCAGCCGCCCGCCCAGCTCGTCCTCGCCGCCGAGTTCCCCTCCGCGGACGCCGCCTGCGCCGCCGTCTGCGCGATCATGGAGCGCGGACACACCCCCTCGCTCCTCGAACTCATGGACCGCACCACCGTCCAGGCCGTCAACCGGACGGCGCGGATGGGGCTCCCCGAGACCACCGAGGCGCTGCTCCTGTGCGCCTTCGACACCCCCGACCCGGCCGCCGACCTCGCCGCCGTCGGCGCGCTCTGCACCGCCGCCGGGGCCACCGAGGTCGTCCCCGCCGCCGACGCCGCCGAGTCCGAACTCCTCCTCCAGGCCCGCCGGCTCTCCCTCACCGCCCTGGAGACCCTCAGGCCCGCCACGATGATCGACGACGTCTGCGTGCCCCGCACCCGGCTCGCCGAGATGCTCGCCGGCACCACCGCCATCGCCGAGAAGTACGCCCTCACCATCGGCGTCTGCGCGCACGCGGGCGACGGCAACACCCACCCCGTCGTCTGCTTCGACCACACCGACGAGGACGAGTCGCGGCGCGCCCGCGAGTCCTTCGACGCGATCATGGCGCTCGGCCTCTCCCTCGGTGGCACCATCACCGGCGAACACGGCGTCGGCGTCCTCAAGAAGGAGTGGCTGGCCCGTGAACTCGGGCCGGTCGGCGTCGGAATCCAGCGGGAGATCAAGCGCGTCTTCGACCCGCTGGGGCTGCTCAACCCCGGAAAGCTCTTCTGAGCCCGCCGGTACGGAAGCGCGTACGGGCTCACAGCTCGCCGTCCTGCGACTCGTCCGACGGCCACGGGTCGCGCAGCCACAGGTCGTCGCCGACCACGGTCGTCGCGAGCAGTTCGGCCAGCCCGTCGTCGATGCCGAGCCGCTCCGACTCCGTACCCGGCGGCACCGTGCGCAGGGTCCGCTCCAGCCAGGCGGACACCTGCGCCGAGGGGGCCTCCAGGAGCGCGTCGCCGTCGGGGGAGGAGAGGGCCATCAGGATGACGCTGCGCCCGTCGACCTTCGTCGGCCAGATCCGCACGTCCCCGTGGCCGCACGCCCGGAAGACGCCCTCGACGAGCAGCTCGCGGGCGAAGGTCCAGTGCACCGGGTGGTCGGAGCCGATGTGGAAGGCCATGTGCACGGCGTACGGGTCGTCGGTGCGGTAGGCCAGCCGGGCCGGCACCGGGACCGAACGCTCGGGGGACAGGACCAGCTTCAGCTCCAGCTCGCGCTCGACGGTGGTGGGCTCGGTGTCGTTCCGCATGACGGCTGCCTCTCGGTGGGGGCCCCGGACGGGCCTTCACCTGGAGAGAGCGCGGTCCCCCGGGTCCATTACGCGACTTCGGGAAGTTTTTTCGGGAAGTTTTTCCCGGGACCCCCACCGACCCCGGATCCACGGGCCCGAACCTCACGTGGAGTGAGGGATTCCGCCCCGTGTCGCCCGAAGGCGGTCTTTCTCGTGGGCTCTTTCTTCCCTCGGCGGCGTTCTTCGTTACTGTGCCTCCTTAGTGTGGTGACGGAACGTTGTGACTGAACGGAGTCGGGGCAGTGGCTACTCCTCCCGGAGGCGGCGGCGAGGTACCGCAGGCGGGGTACTACCCGGACCCGTCGATCCCCGGATACATCCGGTACTGGAACGGCGGCTCCTGGGTGCCCGGCACGAGCCGGCCCGCCCCCAAGGAAGGCGAGGGCGCGCCGCTGCCGCCTGCCTCGGCCATGCCGGCCGGGCCGATCCTCGCGCCGAGCCCCGCTCCCGCGCCGGCCGCGCCCGTCCCCGCCCCGGCGCCCGCGCCCGTCCCCGCCCCGGCGCCCGCACCCGAACCCGCCCCGGCGGCCGTCGCCCCCGCGCGGGCGGCCGTCGAGGAGACCGGGCCCCTCTTCTTCGACGAGGAGCCGCTCGGCCGGGAACCGGCCGCCTGGGAGATCCCCGCGGCCGCCGTGCCCGACCCGCGCTCCCCGGTCGAGTGGCCGACCGCCCCCGCGCAGGCCGAGGCGCCCGCCGCCGACCCCCGCGTCCCGAGCGCCCCCGCCCGCCTCGGCGGCATGCCCGTCACCCCGGCCCCCGCGCCCGCGCCGGTCCACGAGACCCCGGCGCCCGTCCACGAGGCCCCCGCCCCGGCGCCCGCGCCCGTCCGACCGCAGCCGCAGCCGCAGCCGCAGCCCGCCCCCGCCCCGGCCCCCGCGCCCGCCCCGGCCCCCGCGGCCCCCTCCTGGGCCCAGCCCCAGCAGGCGCAGCAGCCCCAGCCGGCCCGTCAGCAGCCGCCCCTGCCCCAGCCCCAGCAGGGCCAGGGGCAGCAGCCCGTGGTCCCGTGGAAGCCGCCGGTCGAGGACCCCTTCCTCGCGGCCGTCCGCGAGCAGTCCTCCGCGCCCCCGGCCGGGCTCGGCCGCCGGCTGCTCGCCAGGGTGATCGACACCCTCCTCCTCGGCGCGCTGGCGGCCGGCGCCGCCTTCCCCTTCGTCACCGCCGCCCTCGACCACATCCAGACCAAGATCGAGGCGGCCGAGCGCTCCGGCGTCACCGTGCAGGTGTGGCTGGTCGACGGCACCACCTCCGTCCAGTTCGGCATCGCGCTCGGCCTGCTCCTCGTCCTCGGCGTGCTGTACGAGGCGCTGCCCACGGCCAAGTGGGGCCGCACGCTCGGCAAGAAGCTGTGCGGCGTCCAGGTCAGGGACATCGAGGCGCACGAGCCGCCGACCTTCGGACGGTCGCTCCGCCGCTGGTTCCTGTACACCTTCCTGGGCCTGCTGGTGATCGGCGTCCTCAACGTGCTCTGGTGCGTCTTCGACCGCCCGTGGCGCCAGTGCTGGCACGACAAGGCGGCCGGCACCTTCGTCGCGAAGGCCTGAGCCGAGGGTCCGGACCGGGGCCGGGACCCCGGACCGGACCCCGTCCGGACCGGGGGGTGGGCAGGGGTCCCCCGAACGGGCGTCCATCCGTTGCGGGCCCCCGGTGACCGGGATGCGATGCCCCCATGAGCACCGACCAGCCGCCGCCCGGCCCGCCCCCCGACGACGACCCGTTCGGCAAGCGGCCGCAGGAGCCGCCGAGGGAGCCGCCCCAGGGCCCGCCGCCCGGGCCTCCGCCGCCGGGGAGCCCGTACGACTCGCCGTACCCGCCCCCGCCCCCGTACGGCGGTTACGGCGGGGGTTACGGCGGCACCGACCCGCTCTCCGGCATGCCGCCGCTCGCCGAGACCGGGCGCCGCGTCCTCGCGCGGCTCGTCGACTGGGTGATCATCGCGGTGCCGCTCGCGATCATCGGCATCCCGTTCGACATCTACGACCGGGCGACGGTGGACGGCGACGACTTCCAGGCCACCTGGACCGGCGGCGGGCAGCTGGTCTTCCAGCTGCTCACGATCGTCGCGTACGTCACGTACGACACCGTGCTCACGGCGAAGAACGGGCAGACCGTCGGCAAGCGGCTGATGAAGCTGCGCGTCGCCATGCTCAACGACGGCTCCACGCCCCCGATGAGCCAGTCGCTGCTGCGGGCCGTCGTGCTCTGGCTGCCGGCCCTGATCTGCTGCGCCTGTCTCTGGCCGCTGCTCATCCTGATCCTCATCCTGGTCGACAAGCCCTACAAGCAGGGCCTGCACGACAAGGCGGCGAAGACCGTGGTCGTCACCCTGCCGCGGTAGCCACCGGCGGAACGGACGGACTCACGGACCAACGGACCCACGGCCTCACGGACTCACGAACCGGTCCGGGCATCGGCTCCCGCACCCACCTGCGCGGCCGGTACCCGGACCGCGTCGTTCCCGGACCCGGGCCCGGTGGTGTCGGGGGTCTTGACGGCGCGCGTCGCCGAGGGCATCGTCACCGCCACGAGAACGCCGAGCAGCAGTCCGGCGAGACAGGCCGCCGCGATGGCGGGCGGCCCGGTGGCGCCGGTCAGGAGCAGGAGCGCGGCGGTCGCGAGGACCACGACGGCCGAACCGTAGGCGTACTGCGCTGCGTTCGGACGCTGCATGACGGATACCGCCCCTCCGGACTCCGGTCGACTCTACGACGCTCGATGCCCGCGAGGAACGGCGGGTAAGCGTGACCTGACCCACGGTGCCGGAGCACGGGGGGCGCACGGGAGGCACGGCCGGGCACGGAACCCGCCGGAAGGGTCCCGGAGAGCGGGCCCCCGACCGGCTCCGGAGTCCGGCTCCGAGCCCGGCTCCGAGGTCGGCCCCGAAGCGGTCCCGACCAGTCCCGGACCGGCCCCGGACGGGCCCCGAGACCGGCTCGGCACCCGAACTTTCACTTTCTTTACCCGTCTTGACCGTCCGCATATCGGATTTCGACACCCGCATAGTGCACTTGGTGTGTGCAAGTCAAGATCTGTCTTTTCTCCTCTCTCTCCGGTCGAATGTCGTCACTTGTGACGCGCGACCCCGCCCGGACGGACACCCCACCTCCTGGTCCGAGGGCGTGGGCGCCGGGGAGGAACGACACCAAGTGACCAACAGACGACGGGCGATTCGGGCGTCCGCGGTCGTCGTGGCGCTCGCGGCCACGGCCGCCACCGCTTCGACCTTCAGCACCGCCTGGGCGAACGAGGACGGCAGGATCGCTGCGGCGGACGTCCGCCAGGACCCGGCTCCGGGCAACGGAACCGAGAAGACCACGGTCGACCACGACCTCGACGGTCCCTTCAGCAAGCAGCAGGCGGCGCAGCGCAAGGCCGCCCTGGAGCAGGTGCTGAGCGGCGAGGCCAAGGTCGAGAACCGCGGCGGCTCGAAGGTCGTGAAGCTCGACGCGAAGAAGTACGTCGAGCTCGGCCGCGAGCAGACCGACAAGATCTTCACCATCCTCGTCGAGTTCGGCGACCAGGTGGACACCACCACCCTCGTCGACCGCAAGGACGACGACACGGACGAGCTGAAGCCGAAGTTCGGCGGCACGCCCGGCCCGCTGCACAACGAGATAGCCGAGCCGGACCGGTCGAAGGACAACTCGACCGCGTGGCAGGCCGACTACGACCAGAAGCACTTCCAGGACCTGTACTTCGGCACCGGCAAGGACAAGAAGACCGGTCAGCCGAAGCACTCCCTGAAGACCTACTACGAGCGCACCTCGTCCGGCCGCTACTCGGTCGACGGCGCGGTCTCCGACTGGGTCAAGGTCCCGTACAACGAGGCCCGCTACGGCTCCAACTACTGCGGCCAGACCAACTGCGCCAACGTGTGGGACACCGTCCGCGACGGCGTCAACGCCTGGGTCGCCGACCAGAAGGCCAAGGGCCGGACCGACGCCCAGATCAAGGCCGACATGGCGTCCTACGACCAGTGGGACCGCTACGACTTCGACGCCGACGGCAACTTCAACGAGCCCGACGGCTACATCGACCACTTCCAGATCGTCCACGCGGGCGAGGACGAGTCGGCCGGCGGCGGCGCCCAGGCGACCGACGCCCTGTGGGCGCACCGCTGGTACGCCTACGGCACCAGCGCGGGCAAGACCGGTCCGGCGAACAACAAGGCCGGCGGCACCCCGATCGGCGACACCGGCATCTGGGTCGGCGACTACACGATGCAGCCCGAGAACGGCGGCCTCGGCGTCTTCGCCCACGAGTACGGCCACGACCTCGGCCTGCCGGACCTGTACGACACCGCGGGCGGCGAGAACTCGACCGGCTACTGGTCGCTGATGTCCTCCGGCTCCTGGCTGGGCCTGGGCAAGGACTCCATCGGCGACATGCCCGGCGACATGAACGCCTGGGACAAGCTCCAGCTCGGCTGGCTCAACTACACCAAGGTGAGCGACGAGCAGCGCGGCGCGAAGTCCACCCACAAGCTGGGTGTGGCCGAGTACAACACCAAGAACCCGCAGGCGCTCGTCGTCGAGCTGCCGAAGAAGGCCGTCACCACCGACATCGTCGCCCCCTCCGAGGGTGCCACCCAGTGGTGGAGCGACATGGGTGACGACCTCAAGAACACCCTGACCCGCTCCGTCGACCTCACGGGCAAGTCGGCCGCCTCCCTGGAGCTCCAGGGCTGGTACGACATCGAGGCCGAGTACGACTACCTCTACACCGAGGTGTCGACGGACGGCGGCGCCAACTGGACCGCCGTGGACGGCACCGCCGACGGCGTGGCCCTCCCGCGCGACGCGGCCGGCTCCCCGGCGCTGACCGACGTCTCCGGCGCCCACAAGAAGCTCGTCTACGACCTCTCGGCGTACGCGGGCAAGAAGTTCGACCTCCGCTTCCGCTACCAGACGGACGGCGGCGCGGGCGGCAAGGGCTTCACCGCCGACGCGATCACGCTGACCGCCGACGGTGCCACCGTCTTCGCGGACGGCGCCGAGAACGGTGACAACGGCTGGACCGCCAAGGGCTTCTCGCGGGTCGGCAAGGGCTTCACCAACGAGTACGAGCAGTACTACATCGCCGAGAACCGCCAGTACGTCTCGTACGACGCCACCCTCAAGGTCGGCCCGTACAACTTCGGCTTCGCCGGCGACAAGGCGAGCTGGGTCGAGCACTACCCGTACCAGAACGGTCTGCTCATCTGGAAGTGGGACCTGTCCCAGAAGGACAACAACACCTCCGCCCACCCGGGCCAGGGCCTGATCCTCCCGATCGACGCCCACCCGACCCCGCTGAAGTGGAACGACGGCACCCTGATGCGCAACCGCGTCCAGGCGTACGACTCCACCTTCGGAACGTACCGGACGGACGCTTTCCAGCTGCACAAGGCCGACGCCCCCACCTGGGTCCGCTCGCTGCCGGGCAACCCGGTCTTCGACGACCGCAAGGGCACGTACTGGTTCAAGGAGACCGAGCGCGCCGGCGTGAAGGTCACTGACACCAACACCAAGATCGAGGTCGTCAAGGAGCCGAAGAACGGCCAGACGATCACGGTCCGCGTGGGCCCGTCGACCAAGTGATCGACTAGCTCAACAGTAAAACCGCAGGTCAAAGCATGATCGGCCGTCGCCCCCTAGCGGGCGGCGGCCGATCGTGTTTAGGTGCAGCTGACCGAGTTCTCATGGACTCCTTATTGACAGTCGGCTCACGGGGGAGTGGTTCCGCATGCCCGGTGGAGGGTTCTGCAAGTTGCCGGGAGGCAGCGTGGTGGTCGCGATAGGACTGCCGAGTCCGGCGAACGACGGTGCCACCGTGCGCTTCCTCGTCCACGCCGCGAACCGCGCCCGCGCCCTGACCAGGCTGCGAAACCTGGGTCTGCGGTCGGTTTATCTGCGGGGGAACGCGGAGCCGCCCACCCCGGACGAGATAACGGCCGTCCTCCACCACCCGGACGGCCTGCTGTGGCGATCCACCCCGGGCGCCGCCCAGGAACTGTGGCACCCGGCCAGGGCCCTGCCGAAGGCACCCGCGGCCTAGCCGACGACCGCAGCCGGCGACCGCAGCCGGCGACCGCAGCCGACGACCGCAGTCGGCGACCGCAGTCGGCGACCGGCTAGCCGACGACCGGCTCGCCGGTGAGGGCCACGCCGGCCTCGCGGAGCTCCACGAGCGCCCGGTCGGTGGTCTCGCGGGCCACGCCCGCCGTGAGGTCGAGCAGCACGCGGGTGCGGAAACCCTCGCGGGCCGCGTCCAGGGCGGTGGCCCGGACGCAGTGGTCGGTGGCGATGCCGACCACGTCGACCTCGGTCACCTCCCGCTCGCGCAGCCACCCCGCCAGCGTCCCGCCGTTCTCGTCCCGCCCCTCGAAGCCGCTGTACGCGGCCTCGTAGGCGCCCTTGTCGAAGACGGCCTGCACCGCGCCGCCGGCGACGGCCGGGGCGAAGTTCGGGTGGAAGCCGACGCCCTCCGTGCCCGCCACGCAGTGCCTCGGCCAGGAGCTGACGTAGTCCGGCGCCTCACCGGCCGGGGCGAAGTGCGCCCCGGGGTCGATGTGGTGGTCCCGGGTGGCGACGACGTGCCGGTAGACGGAGCCCGTCGCCTCGCCCACCAGCTCGGTGATGGCGGCGGCGACGTCCGCGCCGCCCGTCACCGCGAGGCTGCCGCCCTCGCAGAAGTCGTTCTGTACGTCCACGACGATCAGTGCGCGGTGCATGGCGGGTGTCCTCGGGTGGTCGGAAGGCCTCGGGCGGGCGGGCGGAAGGGACGGGACCGAGCCTAGAGACTTCCCCTCCGGATAGGGAGGGGGCGTCCCCGGGCGGCCTCAGACGTACTCGGTCGGCAGCACGGGCTCGCCGCGCGACAGCTGGATCGCCGACATCGGCAGCCCGGCGCGGGACGCGATATGCCGGGCGCGGGCCGCCTCCAGCGGCTCCCGGGCCACCACCTCGCCGCCCTTCACCAGCTCCACCAGGAGCTGGTCGGCGGCGAGCGCGTCCGGGACCGGTCCGGTGCCGATGACCTCGGCCGCGGCGACGCCGTCGGCGTCCCTGCGGCGCGCGACCCACTTGCGGCCGCCGACGGACGCCTTGCCGCCCAGCGACTTCTTCGCCACCGGGGTGAGCGGCGCCTTCGGGTCGGCCGAGGAGGCGCGGGCGACCAGCTTGTAGACCATCGAGCACGTCGGGTGGCCGCTGCCGGTGACCAGCTGGGTGCCGACCCCGTACGCGTCGACCGGCGCGGCGGCCAGCGAGGCGATGGCGTACTCGTCGAGGTCGGAGGTGACCACGATCCTGGTGTCCCGGGCGCCCAGCTCGTCCAGCTGCGCCCGCACCCGGTGGGCGACGAGCAGCAGGTCGCCGGAGTCGATGCGGACGGCTCCCAGCTCGGGGCCGGCGATCTCGACGGCGGTGCGGACCGCCTCGGCGACGTCGTAGGTGTCGACGAGGAGGGTGGTGCCGCGGCCGAGGCTGTCGACCTGGGCCCGGAAGGCGTCCCGCTCGCTGTCGTGCAGGAGGGTGAAGGCGTGGGCGGAGGTGCCCACGGTGGGGATGCCGTAGCGGAAGCCGGCGGCGAGGTCGGAGGTGGAGTCGAAGCCGCCGACGTAGGCGGCGCGGGAGGAGGCGACGGCCGCCAGCTCGTGGGTGCGGCGGGCGCCCATCTCGATCAGCCGGCGTCCGCCGGCCGCGGCCGACATGCGGGAGGCCGCGGCGGCGATGGCCGAGTCGTGGTTGAGGATCGAGAGGATCACCGTCTCCAGGAGCACGCACTCGGCGAAGGAGCCCTCGACGCGGAGCACCGGGGAGCCGGGGAAGTACACCTCGCCCTCGGGGTAGCCCCAGATGTCGCCGGAGAAGCGGTATCCGGCCAGCCACTGGAGGGTCGGCTCGTCGACGATCGACCGCTCGCGCAGGAAGCCGAGGACGGCCGGGTCGAAGCGGAAGTTCTCGACGGCGTCCAGGACCCGGCCGACGCCCGCGAGGACGCCGTACCGCCGCCCCTCGGGCAGCCGCCGGGTGAAGACCTCGAAGACGGAGCGCCGGTCGGCGGTGCCGGCCCGGAGGGCCGCCTGGAGCATGGTCAGCTCGTACTGGTCGGTGAAGAGCGCGGTCGACGGCACGTCCACCGGGAGCCCAAGGTCCGCAGCGTTCATGGGGATGATGCTAGCGCAGTATTCGTCAGTTTGACGAATACTGCGGTCGGAGGGTGCCCCGTTTGTGCGACAGGGGGGCCCGGGTGGCAGCATTAGGTAAGTGAGCATCGCGCCTATCGAGATCGAACGGACCGAGTCGGCCGAGGAGGTCTCCGCGGTCGTCGAGCCCGACGTCCCCTGGGTCACCCTCGTGCACAACGACCCGGTGAACCTGATGAGCTATGTCACCTACGTCTTCCAGACGTATTTCGGCTACTCCAAGGACAAGGCGCACAAGCTGATGCTCGACGTGCACAACAAGGGCCGCGCGGTGGTCTCCAGCGGCACCCGCGAGGAGATGGAACGGGACGTGCAGGCGATGCACGGCTACGGACTGTGGGCCACGCTCTCCCAGGACCGCGGCTGATGGCCGGCCACTTCGAGGCCGTGCCGGGCGGTGGGGCGGCCGTCGCGCTCGACGAGGTCGAGGTCTCCATCCTGCGCTCCCTCGCCGTCCAGCTCCTGGAGCTGGTCGGCCCGGGCGACGAGCCCGACGCGGACGCCGACCCGCTCGCCGTCCTCTTCGCCGAGGGTCCCAGCGAGCCGCCGTCCGACCCCGCCCTGCGCCGGCTCTTCCCCGACGCGTACGGGGACGACACCGAGGAGCTGCGGTCCGCCGCGGCCGACTTCCGGCGCTACACGGAGAACGACCTGCGGGCCCGCAAGCGCGAGGACGCCCTCGCCGTGGTGCGCGCCCTGGACGGGCTGGCCCCCGAGGGCCCCGAGGAGTCCGTGCTCCTCAAGCTGACCCCGGACGAGTCCCGGGCCTGGCTCGGCACCCTCAACGACCTGCGGCTGACCATCGCCACGCGCCTGGAGATCACCGAGGACGAGGAGGGCGAGCGGCTCTACCGGCTGCCGGACAGCGATCCGCGCAAGCCGATGGTGATGGCGTACCTCTGGCTGGGCGCGCTCCAGGAGTCACTGGTCGAGACGCTGATGTCCTGAGGGACGGGCGAGACGGGGTGTTCGCTCAGCGGACGCTCAAATCCGGATAACGAACTCGTTACCAGAGCGGGCACCTTGCCGTCTTGAGTCCTCTATGTCCCTGTTTTTTTGTGGTGCACGCCACACTCATCTCCGTCGATCACCCCCCACCCCGTGATAAATCTTCACGACCGCTCGGGGACGCCACCCCTGTTCCCGAGGGCGCTTCGGCCGGCTGACCGCCGGTGGCACTCCATCCGTATCCGGGGGGATCAGGACCTGATCCGCAGCAGACACAGTCGCGCGGATCAGCATGGAGAAAGGCGCACCACCATGACCTCAGTGCGGGTCGACAAGCAGCACGACGGCAGTGAGGCCGCGGACTCCGCCTCGGGCGAGGGTTACCACCGGGCACTCGGCGCCCGTCAGATCCAGATGATCGCGATCGGCGGCGCCATCGGCACCGGCCTCTTCCTCGGAGCGGGCAAGGGCATCTCCAAGGCGGGCCCCAGCCTGATCCTCGCGTACGCCCTCGCGGGCCTCGTCATCTTCTTCATCATGCGGGCGCTCGGCGAGCTCCTCATGTACCGCCCCGTCTCCGGTTCCTTCTCGGAGTACGCGCGCGAGTTCATCGGTCCCTTCGCGGGCTTCGTGACCGGCTGGACCTACTGGCTCTTCTGGGTCGTCACCGGAATCACCGAGGTCACCGCGGCGGCCACGTACATGACGTACTGGTGGGACATCCCGCAGTGGCTGTCCGCCCTGGTCTTCACGATCATCCTGTACGGCGCCAACCTGATCTCCGTGAAGCTCTTCGGCGAGCTGGAGTTCTGGTTCTCCATGGTCAAGGTCACCGCCATCGTCGGCATGATCCTGATCTGCGCCGGCATCCTCACCCTCGGCTTCTCCGACGCCGGTGACACCGCCTCGATCACCCACCTCTGGGACCTCGGCGGCTTCTTCGCCGGCGAGGACGGCATCGTCTCCACCCTCATGACCCTCCAGATGGTCATGTTCGCCTTCCTCGCGGTCGAGCTGGTCGGCGTCACCGCCGGCGAGTCGAAGGACCCGAAGACCGTCCTGCCCAAGGCCATCAACACCGTGCCGTGGCGCATCGCCGTCTTCTACGTCGGCGCGCTGATCATGATCCTGTCGGTCGTCCCGTGGACCCACTTCAAGCCCGGCGTCTCGCCGTTCGTCGCCGCCTTCGAGGAGATGGGCTTCCAGGCCGGCGCCGCGATCGTCAACTTCGTCGTCCTCACGGCCGCCCTCTCGTCCTGCAACTCGGGCATGTACTCCACCGGCCGCATGCTGCGCGACCTCGCGCTCAACGGCCAGGGCCCGAAGCTCTTCACCCGGCTGACGAAGAGCGGCACCCCGCTCGTCGGCACCACCTTCTCCGCCGCGCTGATGATGGTCGGCGTCTGGATCAACTACCAGTGGCCCGGCGACGCCTTCAACTACGTCGTCTCCTTCGCCACCATCTCCGGCATGTGGGCCTGGATCATGATCCTGGTCTGCCAGATCCGCTACCGCCTCAAGGCCGACCGCGGGCTGCTGCCCCAGTCCTCCTTCAAGGCCCCCGGTGGCATCTGGGCCAGCGTCTTCGCCCTCGCCTTCATCGGCCTGGTCGTCGTCACCATGGGCATGGACGAGGGCAACCGCGTCGCCCTCTACGGCGCCCCGGTCTGGGGTCTCCTCCTCGCCGTCGCCTACCTGGTGCTCAAGGCCCGCAACCCCGAGGGCGCCGCCTTCGCCAAGCGTTCCTGACCCCGCCGTCCCGGCATCCGGGCCGCTCCGTACCACTCCTCGGTACGGGGCGGCCCGTCTGCTTATCCTGTCGGCATGCTGACCCTCACCCGAGACCTGTACGACCGGATCGTGGAACACGCCCGGGCGGACCACCCCGACGAGGCCTGCGGCGTGGTCGCGGGCCCGGTCGGCTCCGGCCGCCCCGAGCGGTTCGTCCCGATGCTCAACGCGGCGCGCTCGCCCACGTTCTACGAGTTCGACTCCGCCGACCTCCTCAAGCTCTACCGCGAGATGGACGACCGGGACGAGGAGCCCGTGATCATCTACCACTCGCACACCGCGACCGAGGCGTACCCGTCCCGCACCGACATCACCTACGCCAACGAGCCGGGCGCCCACTACGTCCTGGTCTCGACGGCCGACGCCGACGCCGCGGGGCCCTTCCAGTTCCGCTCGTACACGATCGTCGAGGGCGTCGTGACGGAGGAGGACGTCAAGGTCGTGGAGGCGTACGAGTAGGACCTGTCCGGCAGGCGGTCGGAAAACATCCAGCATCTGAGATCACATTCCGAAACCCGGACCGGGAATCGATACGATGAGCCCATGGTTTCCCACGACGTGAGCGAAGAGACTCCGGGCACCGTGCTGCTCGTGACCCGCCTGCACGTCGACCTGTGCCGCGTCGCCGGCGCGATCTGTACGTCCCGCGCTGCGCTCTGAGCGACCGGCCGAGCGCACCTCACGTACGACCCCCCTCCGCGCGGGGGCCCCAGCAGCGCGCCCACCACGTCACGTACGAGTCTTCCGACAGGAGCCCACGACCATGGCCATCGAGGTCCGCATCCCGACCATCCTCCGCACCTACACCGACGGCGAGAAGGCCGTCGAAGGCAGCGGAGCGACCCTCGCCGATCTCTTCGCCGACCTGGAGACCCGCCACGCCGGCATCGAGGCCCGCATCGTGGACGACGGCAAGCTCCGCCGCTTCGTCAACGTCTACCTCAACGACGAGGACGTCCGCTTCCTGGACGGCATCGAGACCAAGCTGACCGACGGCGACAGCGTCACGATCCTGCCGGCCGTCGCCGGTGGCATGGTCTGATCCCATGCGCTACGACTCCCCGCTGGCGGCGGTCGGCAACACGCCGCTCGTCCGCCTCCCCCGGCTCTCGCCCTCGGACTCCGTCCGCATCTGGGCGAAGCTGGAGGACCGCAACCCGACCGGCTCGGTCAAGGACCGCCCCGCGCTCCACATGATCGAGCAGGCGGAGAAGGACGGCCGGCTCACCCCCGGCTGCACCATCCTGGAGCCGACCAGCGGCAACACCGGCATCTCGCTGGCCATGGCCGCCAAGCTCAAGGGCTACCGCATCGTCTGCGTCATGCCCGAGAACACCAGCGAGGAGCGCAGGCAGCTGCTCGCCATGTGGGGCGCGGAGATCATCTCGTCCCCCGCGGCGGGCGGCTCCAACACGGCGGTACGCGTCGCCAAGGAGCTCGCGGCCGAGAACCCGGCCTGGGTGATGCTGTACCAGTACGGCAACCCGCACAACGCGGGCGCCCACTACGCCACCACGGGCCCGGAGATCCTCGCGGACCTCCCGTCCATCACCCACTTCGTCGCCGGCCTCGGCACGACGGGAACCCTGATGGGCGTCGGCCGCTACCTCCGCGAGCACAAGCCCGACGTGAGGATCGTCGCCGCCGAGCCGCGCTACGACGACCTCGTCTACGGGCTCCGCAACCTCGACGAGGGCTTCGTCCCCGAGCTCTACGACGCCTCCGTCCTCACCACCCGCTTCTCCGTCGGCTCCGCCGACGCCGTCACCCGCACCCGCGAACTCCTCCAGCAGGAGGGCATCTTCGCGGGCGTCTCCACCGGCGCGGCCCTCCACGCGGCCATCGGCGTCGGCAACAAGGCCCTGAAGGCCGGCGAGACGGCGGACATCGCCTTCGTCGTGGCCGACGGCGGCTGGAAGTACCTCTCGACGGGCCTCTACACGGCCAAGACGACGGAAGAGGCGATCGAGGCGGTCCAGGGCCAGCTCTGGGCCTAGGCCGACACCCCTCGCCCCGCTAGCGCGCGAGATGGCGGACCTGGTCCCACACGACCGGGTCCGCCTCTCCGACCCACCGCCGGAACCCGCCGAGCGCCACGTCCCGCAACTCGTCGGTCTCCAGGAAACTGGCCCGGCCCCGAGCGTCACCCACCGCCCCCGGCGGCAGCGCGATGACCCCGGGCCGCTCGTCGTGGTACTTGCTGGTGATCTTCGCGACCAGCGCGTTCTCCCCGCGTACCGACAGCACCAGACACGGCCGGTCCTTGGACCCGGGCCCGTCCTCGTACGGCACCTCGGCCCACCAGATCTCGCCGGCCCGCGGCACCCGCGCACCCGGCACCCGCACACCCGGCTTCCGCGCACCCGGCTTCCGCGCGGACGGCCGGGCTGGCGGGCGGGTCCGTCCCGGCGGCCGGGTCCGGGTCGACGAGCGCGTCCGCGTCCGGCCCCCGGCCACCGCCACCACCAGCGCGATCACCACGACCGCGACCAGCGCGGGCCACCACGACGTGTCCATACCCCATGACGTTACCGGCGCGGCCCGCACCGCGCCGCCGCGCCCCGCCGTCCATCCGAACCGGTGACAGAGCCCGTGAGTTCGCCCACAACGGGCCGCCACGAAGGAGCGACGGGCCCCCGTGCGCCTTACGCTCGTCTGACCGCACGGCCTCCCCCTCCCCTTTGCGTGCCTGACCGCACCCGTACACGGAGGTTCACGCTCCTATGAAGCTCACCGTCGTCGGCTGCTCCGGGTCGTTCCCGTCCGCGGAATCGGCCTGTTCGAGCTACCTCGTCGAGGCCGACGGCTTCCGGCTGCTCCTCGACATGGGCAACGGCGCCCTCGGCGAGCTGCAGCGCCACATCGGCCTGTACGACCTGGACGCGATCTTCCTCAGCCATCTCCACGCGGACCACTGCATCGACATGTGCGGCTACTTCGTCGCCCGCTACTACCGGCACGAGGGCGGCCGCTGCGACGCCCTCCCGGTGTACGCCCCCGAGGGCGCCGAGCAGCGCCTGACCACGGCGTACGCCGACACCCCCTCGCCGACCTCGATGAGCGAGGTCTTCGACTTCCGCACCCTGTCGACCGGCACCTTCGAGCTGGGCCCCTTCACCATCCGCACCGAGAAGGTGTGCCACCCGGTGGAGGCGTACGGCATCCGGGTCGAGCACGGCGGGCGCTCCCTCGCGTACTCCGGCGACACCGGCGTCTGCGACGCCCTGCACTCCCTCGCCGACGGCGTGGACCTCTTCCTCTGCGAGGCCTCCTTCACCCACGGCAAGGAGGACATCCCCGAGCTCCACCTCAACGGCCGCGAGGCCGGCGCCCACGCGACCCGCGCCGACGTCGGCCGTCTCGTCCTCACCCACATCCCCCCGTGGACCGACGGCGAGCGCAACCTCGCCGACGCCCGCGAGGTCTACGACGGCCCGGCGGAACTGGCGAAGGCGGGCGCGGTCTACGAGGTCTGAGCCTCCTCCGTACGAGGACGGACGAGGTCTGAGCCTCCTCCGTACGAGGACGTACGAAAAAGGGAGACCCCCGAGCCGTGCGGCTCGGGGGTCTCCCTTCGTGCGGGGAGGGCTCACGCCTTGGTGAGGTCCTCGACCTCCTCCTCGGGCTCACGGCCCGGGGTGGGGAGGTTGAACTTGGTGATCGCGAAGCGGAACAGCACGTAGTAGATGCCCGCGAAGACGAGGCCGATCGGGATGATCATCCACGGCTTGGTCGCGAGGCTCCAGTTCAGCAGGTAGTCGATGCCGCCGGCGGAGAAGGTGAAGCCGGCGTGGACACCGAACGCCCAGGTGACGGCCATCGAGATCGCCGTGAGGACCGCGTGGATCGCGTACAGGACCGGCGCGATGAACATGAAGGTGAACTCGATCGGCTCGGTGATACCGGTGACGAAGGAGGTCAGCGCGAGCGAGAGCATCATGCCCATGACGGCCTTGCGGCGCTCCGGGCGGGCGGCGTGCGCGATGGCGATCGCGGCGGCCGGGAGGCCGAACATCATGATCGGGAAGAAGCCCGACATGAAGATTCCGGCGCTCGGGTCACCGGCGAAGAAGCGGTTGAGGTCACCGTGGACGACCTCGCCGGCGGCGTTGGTGAAGTCACCGATCTGGAACCAGGAGACGGTGTTCACGAACTGGTGCATGCCGACCGGGATCAGCGCGCGGTTGATGAGACCGAAGAGGCCGGCGCCACCGGCACCGAGGCCGGTCATCCACTCGCCGAAGCTGGAGATGCCGTTGCCGATGGGCTCCCAGACCAGACCGAAGACCACGCCGACGGCGGTGCCGACGAAGGCCATGATGATCGGGACGAGACGGCGGCCGTTGAAGAAGCCGAGCCAGTCGACCAGCTTGGTGCGGTGGAACTTCTGCCACAGCACCGCGGAGAGCAGACCCATCAGGATGCCGCCGAGGACGCCGGGGTTGTTGTACGTCGCGGCGACGTCCACACCCTTGTTGGCGGTCGTGTTGATCACGGCCTCGGTGACGGGGAAGGCCTTCAGCACGTTGCTGTAGACCAGGAAGCCGACGAGGGCGGCGAGAGCGGTGGAGCCGTCCGCCTTCTTGGCGAAGCCGATGGCGACACCGATACAGAAGAGCAGGGGCAGGTTGTCGAAGACCGCGCCACCGGCGGTGGCGAAGACCGAGGCAACCTTGTCCCAGCCGAGGCCGTCCTTGCCGAAGACGTCGGCCTGGCCGAGACGGAGCAGAATACCCGCGGCCGGCAGCACGGCGATCGGCAGCTGCAGGCTGCGACCGACCTTCTGCAGGCCCTGGAACAGGCCGGATCCGCGCTTCTTGGCGGGAGCGGCGGCCTGGGCGGTGGCCGTACTCATCAACTTCCTCCAGTAGGCAAGGCGCCGCCAGAGGACAGTGATACGGGGGGACGGCGGCGTCTCGTGGAACGCGGTGGTCTGGACCGCGTGGTCTACACCAATGAGTGGTGTAGACCAGTTGTAGCACGTGAGACTTAGATAAGGAACCTTCGAATTTTGGGCGCGGGGGCATAGTGATGAAGGCGTGACAAAAGGCCCCCGGACCAGGAGGTCCAGGGGCCTTTCCGCACTCCCGCCGAGGGGTTCGAAAGCCCCGGAACGGTCGGACTCGACCGGGTGGCCGCGGCGCCGCGTGACGCCGTCGGATCACCTCACTTGACGTTGTCGCGCTCCATCTCCTCGCCCACCTCGTCCGGCTCGCGCCCGGGGGTCTGGAGGTCGAACTTGGTGATCGCGAACCGGAAGATCACGTAGTACACGATCGCGAAGGCGAGACCGATCGGAATGATCAGCCACGGCTTCGTGGCCAGGTTCCAGTTGATCACGTAGTCGATCAGACCCGCCGAGAAGCTGAAGCCGTCCTTCACCCCGAGCGCCCAGGTCACCGCCATGGAGACACCGGTCAGCACCGCGTGGACCGCGTACAGCAGTGGCGCGATGAAGAGGAACGAGTACTCCAGCGGCTCCGTGATGCCGGTGACGAACGAGGTCAGCGCCACCGACAGCATCAGACCGCCGACCTCCTTGCGCCGGTGGGGCTTCGCGCAGTGGGTGATCGCCAGCGCCGCCGCGGGCAGCGCGAACATCATGATCGGGAAGAAGCCCGTCAGGAACTGGCCGGCGTTCGGGTCGCCCGCCAGGAACATCGGGATGTCACCGTGGACCACCGTGCCGTCCGGCTTCTCGTACGTGCCGAACTGGAACCAGATGGGCACGTTCAGGAACTGGTGCAGGCCGATGACGAGCAGCGCCCGGTTCGCCACGCCGAAGATGCCCGCACCCCATTCGTCGAGCCCGACCAGCCAGTCGCTGAAGCTCTCCAGGGCGTCACCGATCGGCGGCCAGATCCACAGGCAGATCGCGGCGAAGGCGATCGCCACGAACGTCATGATGATCGGGACGAGGCGGCGGCCGTTGAAGAAGCCCAGCCAGTCGACCAGCTTCGTCCGGTGGTACCGCTGCCACAGGTACGCGGTGAGCAGACCCATGACGATGCCGCCGAAGACGCCCGGGTTCTGGTACGTGTAGCCCGCGAAGGAGTCGTCGACGCCGAGGCAGCCGCCACCGATGTCCTTCGTGCCCTCGGGGCAGTCCTTCGGGAACTGGCGCAGCACCGTGTAGTAGACGAGGAAGCCGACGACCGCCGCCAGCGCGGTCGAACCGTCCGACTTCTTCGCCATGCCGATCGCGACACCGATGCAGAACAGCAGCGGCAGGCCGAGGCTGCCGTCGAGCAGCGCGCCTCCCGCGCCGGCCATCACCTTGGCGACGTTGTCCCAGCCGAGGCCGTCGGCCCCGAAGACGTCCGGCTGACCGAGCCGGTTGATGATGCCCGCGGCCGGCAGTACGGCGATGGGGAGCTGAAGGCTGCGCCCCATCTTCTGTAGACCCTGGAAGAGATTGCCCCACAGGGACTTCTGCGGCCGCGCCGCGGCGCTGTCCGTACTCATCGGCGACCTCCCTGCCCCGGAACGCCCCGGGGTCGCGTCTCGTTGCACACTGGTGTAGACCACTTGCGGTAGGCTCCGGGAGCCCACTGAGGACAGGCCGCCGGTGATCGTCATCATTCGGCAGAACGGCGGCACTCGCTCGCGAAGTTGGGCCAACCGTGGGTTAACGTGACCAAGCGGACCGTCGGTGCGCCGAGATTCGCGTGTCCCGCGAACAGAACGGACAGGGAGAGACACATGGCCAGCAAGGCTGAGAAGATCGTCGCCGGGCTCGGCGGCATCGACAACATCGAAGAGGTCGAGGGCTGCATCACGCGCCTGCGCACCGAGGTCGCCGACGCCAGCCTCGTCGACGACGCCGCCCTCAAGGCCGCCGGCGCGCACGGCGTCGTGAAGATGGGCACCGCCATCCAGGTCGTCATCGGCACCGACGCGGACCCGATCGCCGCCGAGATCGAAGACATGATGTGAGCAGCTGACACCAGCTGACGAGGGCCCGTTCCGGCAGGGGAACGGGCCCTCGTGCGTACCCGGAGACGGACCGGTCCGCGACGCGGGAACGGCTAGGCTCGTCCCATGTCTCGCATCGACGGCCGTACCCCCGAACAGCTCCGCCCCGTCACCATCGAACGCGGCTGGAGCAAGCACGCCGAGGGCTCCGTCCTCATCTCCTTCGGCGACACCAAGGTCTTCTGCACCGCCTCCGTCACCGAGGGCGTCCCCCGCTGGCGCAAGGGCAGCGGCGAGGGCTGGGTCACCGGCGAGTACTCCATGCTCCCCCGCTCCACCAACACCCGAGGCGACCGCGAGTCCGTCCGCGGCAAGATCGGCGGCCGCACCCACGAGATCTCCCGCCTCATCGGCCGCTCGCTCCGCGCCGTCATCGACTACAAGGCGCTCGGCGAGAACACCATCGTCCTCGACTGCGACGTCCTCCAGGCCGACGGCGGCACCCGCACCGCCGCCATCACCGGCGCGTACGTCGCCCTCGCCGACGCCGTCGCCTGGGCGCAGGGCAAGAAGCTGGTCAAGGCCGGCCGCAAGCCGCTCACCAGCACGGTCTCCGCCGTCTCCGTCGGCATCGTCGGCGGCGTGCCGCTCCTCGACCTCTGTTACGAGGAGGACGTCCGCGCCGACACCGACATGAACGTCGTCTGCACCGGCGACGGCCGCTTCGTCGAGGTCCAGGGCACCGCCGAGGCCGAGCCCTTCGACCGCTCCGAGCTCAACGCCCTCCTCGACCTGGCCGCCGCCGGCTGCGCCGACCTGGCCGACCTCCAGCGCAAGGCGCTCGACGCCACCCTCTGAACACCCACCCCCTAGGGGTCGGCTCGGGGAAAACCCTGAGCAACTGGCCTCCCCAGGGCTGCGTCCTTTACGGAAAGGGGCGCACGGCCGTACCGTGCGCCCCGTTGATCCATACGCAACCCGGGGAGGACCCGAAAGTGAAGCGCCGTCGTACCGTCAGTCTCGCCGTCGCCACGGCGGCCGCGCTGACCACCCTCGCCCTGACCGGCTGCGGAGCCCTCGACAAGGCGATGGACTGTGTGAAGACCGCCGACGCCATAGCCACCTCGGTGAGCAACCTCCAGCAGGCCGTCTCCAACGCCTCCAACGACGTCACGCAGATCGAGGAGTCCCTGAACTCCATCTCCACGGAGCTGGGCAACCTCAAGAACACGACGGACAACGCCGACCTGTCGAAGGCGGTCGACGACCTCACCAAGGGCGTCGACACGGTCCGCGGCGCGGTCAAGAACGGCGACACCACCCCCGACATCACGCCCATCACCGACGCGGCCACCGAGATCGGCAAGGTCTGCACCCCGGGATAATCGGGGGCATGACCCGACAGCGCCTGATCCTCGCCACCCGCAACGCGGGCAAGATCACCGAACTCCACGCGATCCTCGCCGACGCGGGCCTCGACCTCGAACTCGTCGGCGCGGACGCGTACCCCGAGATCCCCGACGTCCGGGAGACGGGCGTCACCTTCGCGGAGAACGCCCTGCTCAAGGCCCACGCCCTGGCCCAGGCGACGGGCCTCCCGGCGGTCGCCGACGACTCCGGCCTCTGCGTGGACGTCCTGAACGGCGCCCCCGGCATCTTCTCCGCCCGCTGGGCCGGCACCCACGGCGACGACAAGGCCAACCTGAACCTGCTCCTGGCCCAGCTCGGCGACATCGCCGACGAGCACCGCGCCGCCCACTTCGCCTGCGCGGCCGCCCTGGCCCTCCCCGACGGCACGGAACGCGTGGTGGAAGGCCGCATGGAAGGCACCCTCCGCCACGAGCCCGCGGGCACCAACGGCTTCGGCTACGACCCCATCCTCCAGCCGGCCGGCCACGAGGTCACCTGCGCGGAGCTCACCCCGGCGGAGAAGAACGCCATCAGCCACCGGGGCAAGGCCTTCCGCGCCCTCGCCCCGGTGGTCCGGGAACTGCTGGGCTGAGGGCGGCGAGAAGGGCGCTCCGCCCGGTGGCGGAGCGCCCTTCGTCGTGCGGCCGATGGGATTCGAACCCACATGGGCGAAACGCCCAGAGGCACCTAAAACCTCCGCTTATACCATTCAGCAACGGCCGCTCGCCCCGCCATGCTACCGGTGACGTCCTGTCCGCCTAAGAGGTACGACGCTTCCCGCCCCGACCCAGGTGTCGGTGACCGCAGGGCGGTTGGGGCACGACGAGCGGGGGTTCCCGCGCCGGTCGTCGCCCCGGTCCCGGACGGGCCCGCGCCCGACGGCGGGGGTGCGGGTCCGTCGGGGACGGGACGGCTCAGATGCCCAGGTCGCGCGGGTCCGGGACGGCTCAGATGCCCAGGTCGCGGATGATCTTGGCTACGTGACCGGTGGCCTTGACGTTGTAGAAGGCGTGCTCGATCTTGCCCTCCTCGTCGACGACGACCGTGGAGCGGATGACGCCCGTGACGACCTTGCCGTAGAGCTTCTTCTCGCCGAAGGCGCCATAGGACTCCAGGACCTCCTTGGACGGGTCGCCGACCAGGGTGACCTTGAGGTTCTCCTTCTCGCGGAACTTCGCGAGCTTCTCCGGCTTGTCGGGGGAGACGCCGATGACGTCGTAGCCGGCGGCGGCCAGCACGTCGAGGTTGTCGGTGAAGTCGCAGGCCTGCTTGGTGCAGCCGGGGGTGAGGGCGGCCGGGTAGAAGTAGACGATGACCTTGCGGCCCTTGTGGTCCGCGAGGGAGACCTCGTTGCCGTCCGCGTCGGGCAGGGTGAAGGCGGGGGCGGTGTCGCCGGGCTGCAGTCGCTCGCTCATGGCTCGCTCTCCTCGGGGGGTGTGCGCTGACGTCATGAGCCTAATGGGGGTCGGGGACGGCCTCCCGGTGGCGGAACTGACAGACTGTCCACCAACGACCAGAACACGACTACGGAGGCAGCGCGGTGTCGGACGCCAGGACCCCTGCGCAGATCGAGGCGGACATCGTCCGCCGGCGCGACCAGCTCGCCGTCACGCTCGACGAGATCGGCATTCGGATGCATCCGAAGACGATCATCGGAGACGCCAAGGCCAGGGTCGCCTCGACTGTGGACGAGACCGCCGGGCGGGCGTTCGTCGCCGTGAACCGTGTCGTCTCCGACGTGAAGGCACGTTTCGTCGACGAGGAGGGCGCTCCGCGCCTGGAGCGGGTGGTCCCGGCCGCGATCGTCGCCGTCGCCGTCGTCGGGCTGCTGCTGAGCTCGTCCCGGAAGCGCAAGGGCTGAGCCGGGGCCGGTAGGTTCGTTCCCGTGAGCGAGAACACCCACGACAAGCTGCCCATCCGGATGCTCCACGACCGGGTCCTGGTCCGCACCGACTCCCCGGAGGGGGAGCGGCGCTCCGGCGGCGGGATCCTGATCCCGGCGACCGCCGCGGTCGGCCGCCGTCTGGCCTGGGCCGAGGTGGTCGCGGTCGGGCAGAACGTCCGGACCGTCGAGATCGGCGACCGCGTGCTGTACGACCCCGAGGACCGCGCCGAGGTGGAGGTGCGGGGCGTGGCCTACGTACTGATGCGGGAGCGGGATCTGCACGCCGTGGCGGCGGACCGGTTCCAGAGCTCGGACTCGACCGGGCTGTACCTGTAGAGCGTGTGCGAAGGCCCTGGTGACCGGTGTCACCAGGGCCTTCGCCTCTTCCTTGCTAGGCTGGGGGGACCCCGACGAGACGCGCCGTACCGGGTCATCCGAAAAGACGACGCACCTTTCCCGTTCCGTCTCGCGGAGGTGTCTCGTCATGGCCTGGGTTCTTCTGATCGTCGCCGGTCTGCTCGAAGTCGGCTGGTCGATCGGGATGAAGTACACCGAGGGTTTCACCCGTCTCTGGCCCAGCGTCTTCACCGCGGCCGGGATCGTCGCCTCGATGGTGCTGCTGTCGCAGGCCGCGAAGACCCTCCCCATCGGTACCGCCTACGGCGTCTGGGTCGGCATCGGCGCGGCCGGTGCGGCGGTGCTCGGCATGGTGGTGCTGGGTGAGCCGGCGACCGCCGCCCGGATCTTCTTCGTCGTGCTGCTGCTCGTCGCCGTCGTCGGCCTGAAGGCGACCTCGGGGCACTAGGCCGTCAGTGGGCGGGGCGTTTGCCGCCCGGGCGTTTCGCCGGTCCCGGGCCCGCCTCGCCCGTCTCGTACCCCTCCTCCCCGGCCTCCTCCAGCCCGTCCGGTGTCGGCGGTACGTCGGGGAGTTCCGCGCCCGGCATCAGGCGCAGGTCGAAGTCGCGTACGGGGGTGCGCGCCAGGGCCTCGCGGGTGAAGCGGGCCCAGATCTCGGCCGGGGGGCCGCCGCCGTTGACGCGGGGGAGGCTGAGGGCGCCGTACAGCGGTTCGTGGGCGCCGGACTCGGGGTCCTGGCCCATCAGGGCGACGACGGTGGCGAGTTCGGGGGTGTAGCCGGCGAACCAGGCCGCCTTGTCGTCCTCCGCCGTGCCGGTCTTGCCGGCCGCGGGGCGCCCCGCGGCCTGCGCGGCCGTGCCCGTACCGGTCTCGACGACGCCGCGCAGCACGGCGGTGGTGGTGTCGGCGGCCTCGCGGCCGACGGCCTGCCGGGGCTCGGCGGACGGCAGGGGCAGCGGCTCCCCGTCGCGGGAGAGGGCGGCGACCAGGGTGTGGTCCTCGCGCCTGCCGTGCGCGGCGAGGGTCGCGTACGCCTGGGCCATGTCGAGGACGCTGGCGGTGGCCGGGCCGAGCGCGATGGAGGGGGAGGCGGTGAGGTCGGGGGTGGCGGCCGGCAGTCCGAGGGCGACGGCGGTGCGGCGTACGTGCGCGGGGCCGACGTCGACGGCCATC
Source organism: Streptomyces sp. NPDC056503 (assembly GCF_042794995.1). Classification (NCBI taxonomy): domain Bacteria; kingdom Bacillati; phylum Actinomycetota; class Actinomycetes; order Kitasatosporales; family Streptomycetaceae; genus Streptomyces; species Streptomyces sp. NPDC056503. The sequence continues at coordinate 27,847 of NZ_JBHTST010000036.1, read as the reverse complement.
TGGGCGTAGACGGCGTTCACGGAGAGGTCGGTGGCGGCGCTGACGGGGATCTCCCCGTAGCTCTCGCCGTCCTCGTTGGCGGGGTCGTAGGGCGTGCCGGACCAGCCTTCGACGGGCCGCCGGTCGGTGCCGTCGTAGAGGGTGTACGGGGTGATGGGCTCGCCGTACTGGGTCTGGGCGCCGCTCTGCACGGCGGCGGTGAAGACGAAGGGCTTGAAGGTGGAGCCGACCTGGTAGTCGCGGCGGGTGGCGTTGTTGACGTACTGCTCGGTGTAGTCGACGCCGCCGTAGAGGGCGACGACGCGGCCGGTGTCGGGTTCGACGGCGGCGGCCCCGGCCCGTACGTACCGGTCGGCGGGGTTCGCGGCCGGGTCGAGGCGGTGGGTGACGCGGTCCTCGACGGCACGGACGAGCGCGGCCTGGCGGTCGGGGTCGAGGGTGGTGACGATCCGGAAGCCGCCGCCGGCGAGGGTCTTCTCGTCGACGATCCCGCGGCCGGTGAGGTACTCCTCGACGGCCTGCACGAGGTAGCCGCGCTGGCCGGAGAGGCCGGTGGAGGGGCGGGCGGTCTGCGGGTCGGGGAAGCGGAGGGCGGCGCGTTCGCCGGGGGCGAGCCAGCCTTCCTTGACCATGCCGTCGAGGACGTACCCCCAGCGGGCGAGGACGGCGGGGCGGTTCTCGGGGTGGGTGGTGACGTCGTAGGCGCTGGGGGCCTTCAGGAGGGCGGCGAGGTAGGCGCCCTCGGCGGTGCCGAGGCGTTCGACGTCCTTGCCGTAGTAGGCGTGGGCGGCGGCCTGGACGCCGTAGGCGTTGCGGCCGAAGTAGCTGGTGTTGAGGTAGCCCTGGAGGATCTCGTCCTTGGTCTTCTCGCGCTCCAGCTTGATCGCGATGAAGAACTCCTTGGCCTTGCGGGTGAGGGTCTGTTCCTGGCCCAGGTAGTAGTTCTTGACGTACTGCTGGGTGATGGTGGAGCCGGACTGGCGGCCCTTGCCGGTGACGGTGTTCCAGGCGGCGCGGACCATCGCCTTGGGGTCGACGGCGCGGGAGGTGTGGAAGTCGCGGTCCTCGGCGGCGAGGACGGCCTGCCGGACGGTGAGCGGGATCCGGTCGAGGCGGACGTTCTCGCGGTTGACCTCGCCGTCGCGGGCGAGGACGGTGCCGTCGCGGTAGAGGTACAGGTTGGACTGGGCGACGGCGGTGGCGTTGGCGGCCGGGATGGACACCAGCAGGTATCCGGCGACGAAGGCCCCGGCGACGAGGAGCGCGCCGAGCAGGAGCAGCCAGGCGGTGGCGCGCAGGAGGCGGCGGGGGAGCGAGGCCCGGGGCCGGGCGCCCGCGCGCGGCGAGGGGAGGGTGGGGTCCCTCGGTGCCCAGCCCGGATCGTCCGGTGGTGGCGCGGCGGGCGAGGCGGAACGTACAGAAGGGGACATGGCATCACATAGTGCACATAAAGCGGGCGAAACTCTCGAAGGTGAGGGGTGGGCGAGGGGAATCGGCCGGGAAATCCGCTCGCGACGCGGTGTCGGGGACCACTAGGGTCGTGCGCTTCGTCCGTTTTCCGCACACCCTTCGAAGGGACGCTCCATGCTGCGGCTGTACGCGACCGTGGCCGCGGGTGGCTTCCGGCGCCACGCCACCTATCGGGTGGCCACGCTGGCAGGCCTCTTCACCAACACGGTCTTCGGTTTCGTCCTCTCGTACACCTACATCGCCCTGTGGGCCGAACGGCCCACGCTCGGCGGCTACTCCATGGCCGACGCCCTCGCCTACGTCTGGATCGGCCAGGCCCTCATCACCGTCTGCGGCATGATGGGCGGCGGCTTCGAGGACGAGCTGATCGAACGGATCAGGACCGGCGACATCGCCGTCGACCTCTACCGCCCCGTCGACCTCCAGGGCTGGTGGTGCGCGACCAACGCGGGCCGCTCCGCCTACCAGTTGCTCGGCCGCGGCGCCGTCCCCCTCCTGATCGGCGCGCTCGCCTTCGGCTTCACCCTTCCGGACGGTCCGGCCGGCTGGGCCGCCTTCCTGCTCGCGGTGGCGCTCGGCTCGCTCGTCTCGTTCGCGCTCTGGTACCTCGTCGCGATGAGCGCGTTCTGGCTGCTCGACGGCCAGGGCGTGGTCCAGGTGGCCTGGCTGGGCGGCCTCTTCTTCTCCGGGATGCTGCTCCCGCTGACCGTCTTCCCCGGCGCCCTCGGGGAGGTGGCCCGCGCGCTGCCGTGGGCGGCCCTGCTCCAGGTGCCGGCGGACGTCTACCTCGGCCGGTACGGGGACGGCTCGGGCCTCGCCCGGGCGTACGGCTTCCAGCTCGGCTGGCTCGCGGTGCTGCTGGCGGCGGGTCGGGCGGCACAGGCCGCGGCCACGCGGAAGGTGGTGGTGCAGGGTGGCTGAGCTGCCGCGCACACGAGAGCCGTCCGAGACGGGCGCCGACGAGGCCGGTACCGGGGACGCGCACGGCACGGGCACGGGCGAGGCCCGTACCGGGGAGGCGTACGGCACAGGCGCCGGCGACGGCCGTACCGAGGACGCGCACCGCGCCGGTCCGGGAGACGTCCGCGCCGAGGACGCGCACCGCACCGGCCTCGGCGAGGCCCGTACCGAGGACGCCCACCGCGTCGGCCCCGTCGACGCCCTGCGTACGTACCGGATGGTCGCCGCCATGTGGATCCGCTCCACGATGGCGTACCGCGCCTCCTTCGCCCTGACCCTCGTGACGTCCTTCTGCGTCACCTTCTTCGACTTCGTCGTGATCCTGCTGATGTTCGGGCAGGTCGAGGGGCTCGGCGGCTTCTCCTTCGCCGAGGTCGCCTTCCTGTACGGCACCGCCGGCACCGCCTTCGGGCTCGCCGACCTGACGCTGGGCTCGCTCCAGCGGATGGGGCGCCGGATCAGGGACGGCTCGCTCGACGTGTTCCTGCTGCGGCCGGCGCCGCTGCTCGCGCAGGTCGCGGCGGACAAGTTCGCCCTGCGGCGGCTCGGCCGGGTGCTCCAGGGGCTGATGGTCCTGGTGTGGAGCCTGGTGCTGCTGCGCGACGAGGTGGCGTGGTCGTGGGGGAAGGCCCTGATGGTGCCGGGGATGCTCGTCTGCGGCGCGGTGATCTTCATGGCGGTGATGGTGCTGGGCGCGTCGGCGCTCTTCTGGCTCCAGGACGCCGCCGAGGTCACCAACTCGTTCACGTACGGCGGGAACACGCTGCTCCAGTACCCGCCGACGGTCTTCGCGCAGGACCTGGTGAAGGGCGTGGTGTTCGTGATCCCGCTCGCCTTCGTGAACTGGCTCCCCGCCCTGTACGTCCTCGGGCACCCCGCCCCGGCCGGGGTCCCGTCCTGGGCGGCCTTCGTCTCCCCGCTCGTCGCCCTGGTCTGCTGCGCGGTCGCGGGCCTGGCGTGGCGGGCGGGCGTCCGCTCGTACCGATCGACAGGAAGCTGAGAGCACATGTCCTTCGACTCCCTCATCGAACTGGACGGCGTGGAGAAGACCTTCACCGTCCGCCGGAAGGCGGGCCCGTTCCGCCGCGAGAAGCGGGAGGTCCGGGCCGTCGACGGCATCTCGTTCACCGTGGAGCGGGGCGAGATGGTCGGCTACATCGGGCCGAACGGCGCCGGGAAGTCCACCACCATCAAGATGCTCACCGGCATCCTCACCCCCAGCGGCGGCCGCCTCCGCGTGGCCGGAATCGACCCCGCGCGCGAACGCACCCGCCTCGCCCGCCGCATCGGCGTCGTCTTCGGCCAGCGCACCACCCTCTGGTGGGACCTGCCGCTGAGGGACTCGTACCGGCTGACGCACCGCATGTACCGGATCCCCGACGACCGCTACCGCGAGAACCTGGCCCGCTGCGTCGACCTCCTCGACCTCGGCGACCTCCTGGACGTCCCGGTCCGCCAGCTCTCCCTGGGCCAGCGGATGCGCGGCGACATCGCCGCCGCCCTCCTCCACGACCCGGAGGTGCTGTACCTGGACGAGCCGACGATAGGCCTCGACGTCGTCTCGAAGTCCCGGGTCCGCGCCTTCCTCCGCGAGCTGAACGCCGAACGCGGCACGACGGTCCTCCTCACCACCCACGACCTCACCGACATCGAACAGCTCTGCTCGCGGGTGATGGTCATCGACCACGGGCGGCTGATGTACGACGGCGATCTCGCCGGCCTCCACGAGGTCGGCGGCGGCGAGCGGACGCTCGTGGTGGACCTGGCGCGCGAGCTGCCGCCGATCGAATCCGTGCCCGGCGCCCGCTTCGTACGGGCCGACGGACCGCGCCAGTACCTGGCCTTCCCGGCCTCCGCGTCGGCGGCGCCCCTGGTGGCGGCGGTGGCGGCGGCGTACCCGCTCGTCGACCTCTCGGTGCGGGAACCGGACATCGAGTCCGTGATCGCGAAGATGTACGGGGGAACTCACGAGGAGCGCCGGGAGTCCCTGATGTGAGGAGGTCTGGCGGATGGTGAGCTTCACGTACACGGCGGCGGACGAGGAACGGAACCGGGGCGTCCGCCGGATGAAGGCCCTGGCGACGGCGCTGCTGGCGCTGGTGGCGGTGATCTACGGGCTCGCGACCTGGGCGGAGAACTCCGGAGCGGGCGCCTGGGCGGGGTACGTGGCCGCGGCGGCCGAGGCGGGCATGGTCGGCGCGCTGGCCGACTGGTTCGCGGTGACGGCGCTCTTCCGCCACCCGCTGGGCCTCCCCATCCCGCACACGGCGATCATCCCCACCAAGAAGGACCAGCTGGGCGCCTCGCTCGGCTCCTTCGTCGGCGAGAACTTCCTCTCGGCCGACGTCGTACGGGGCCGGCTGCGGGCCCTGGGCATCGGCCGCCGCCTCGGCGTCTGGCTCGCCGACCCCGCCCACGCCGACCGGGTCACCGAGGAGCTCTCCACGGCCCTCCGGGGCGCCCTCACCGTCCTGCGCGACGCCGACGTGCAGGCGGTGGTGGGCGAGGCGATCACCCGACGGGCGGAGCAGGCGGAGATCGCCCCCGGCGTCGGCAAGACCCTGGAACACATGGTCGCGGACGGGGCCCACCGCCGCGCCGTCGACCTGATCTGCACCCGCGCCCACGACTGGCTGGTCACCCACGGCGACTCGGTCATGGACGCCGTCCAGGGCGGCGCCCCCGGCTGGACCCCCCGCTTCGTCGACCGCAAGGTCGGCGAGCGCGTCTACAAGGAGCTGCTGCGCTTCGTCACGGAGATGCGCGACATGCCGGGGCACCCGGCCCGCGGCGCCATCGACCGCTTCCTCACCGACTTCGCCGCCGACCTCCAGGCCGACACCGACACCCGCGCCCGCGTCGAACGCCTCAAGTCCGACCTGCTGGCCCGCCCCGAGGTCCAGGACGTCATCGCCTCCGCCTGGGCCTCCGTCCGCGCCCTCGTCATCGCCGCCGCCGAGGACGACCAGAGCCAGCTCCGGCTCCGCGCCCGCGCCTCCCTCATCTCCCTCGGCAAGCGCCTCGCCTCGGACCCCCGTCTCCAGTCCAAGGTCGACGGCTGGCTGGAATCGGCCACGATCTACCTCGTCACCACCTACCGCCCCGAGATCACCTCCCTGATCACGGACACGGTCGCCGGCTGGGACGCCGACCAGACCTCCAGGAAGATCGAGGCCAACATCGGCCGGGACCTCCAGTTCATCCGCATCAACGGCACGGTGGTAGGCGCCCTGGCCGGCCTCCTGATCTACACGGTCAGCCACGCACTGGGCGCCTGACCCCGCACGGCTCCGGGCCGGCGCGCACAGGCCGAACCCGGACGCCGAGCCCGGCGGGCGCGGCTGCGCCTGCGGGCCCGAAGCCCGTCAGCCGTGCTCGCGGGTGGCGGCCCAGGAGACCGCGGCCATCCCCCCGGCGACGGAGAACACCGCCGGCCAGGCCCCGATCTTCTTGGCCAGCGGATGCGACCCCCCGAACGCCGCCACGTAGGCCGCCGACAGCCCCACGGCCGCCTTCACCCCGCCCACCCGCTGCCACTCCCGAGCCGCCACCCCACCGGCCACGGCCAGCACCACCCCACCGAGCGGCCGCTTCCTGGTCCACCGAGCGACGGCGTATCCACCGACGAGCCCGGCGGCGGCGATGGCGGGGGAGGGGATGCGGGGCATGGTGTCACCTCGTGTTTGTCATGATGGAGCGTCCCTCACGAGGGTAACGACAGCCACGGACGGGCCAGGGGGCCAGGCCCCTTCCGATGCGACCCTTGCGTGAGCTCGTCACCCTTCGTGGTGGGTGCGGTGGTACGAGAGGTGGGCCGGGTCGATGGCGTGGCCCGCCACGGTACGCAGGCGCCGCAGTCCCTCGCTGCTCCCCCGCTCGTGGATGGTTCCGTCATCGCCGATGGTCAGCATGCCGAAGTCAAATGCCACATGGTGGTTGGGGCAGAGGCACAGGATGTTGTCCGTGCGGTCGGGGCCGTTGTGGGGGCGTCCCAGCGGCCTGACGTGGGCAGCTTCGGCGTACGCGCCTGTGGGCGTCGCGATCCGAAGGGCGCAGACCTGGCACGTGTAGTCGTGGAGTTCCTTGACCCTGTTGGCACGCTGAGTGCTGCGAACGAGGCGCTGGGTCACGACCGTTCGGCGATCGGGGAGCTCTCCCGGCTCGGGTTCCTGCAGCGGCTGTGCGTCGTCCGGGGCAGTGGCGGGTGAGGGGAACGGCAGGACGGCCTCGTCGAGAATCTTCGGCGTCTGAGGCGTGGGTGCTTCACCCAGGGCGCGCAGACGGAAGCGCCAGATGCGGAAGCCATCGGCTTCCCTGCGTTCCGACCAGTAGTCCTCTACGTGGAAGAGGCCGTCGTACCGAAGTCCTTGCGCGGGGGCGTAGGGCGAATGGTGGCCCGCTCCACGGATGACGCGGACGGGCGTGCCCGAGGCCACGCTGTTCACCAGAGCGGCGTTGCCTCGAGTCAACTCCTGGTCGTGTGTGTGCCGACCTTCGGTCATACCCCCCTGGCCGGTGTAGATGATCTCGGTCCCGAGGTCCTCGTCGTCCTCGTAGCCGCCCGACACGACGATGGACTTTGCGTCCTCGTTCTGCTTGCCCCAGATACCGGCCTGGCGGGGGCGGTGAAGGTTGGCGGCGGCGAGGGCATCACGGTTGGCGAACCTGGAGCCGACCGGAACGCAGGGAACAGGGCCGAACCCGTGGAATGCATGGGACTGCAGCCCGACAGCGATCAGGATGTCCTGCCAATCGATGTCGGTGAAGTACGTCTGGAGAAGCCGGCAGACGGCCTCGTCACGAAAGGACGTGTCGCTGGCCAGCCGCTCATACAGGTCCTTCTCGAGCCCGCCGAGCGGATCGTGCCGGTCCAGCCAGGAGCCCAGCTTCGACCCACGAGCCTGAGGGACCTCCTCCGTGATCCCCTCAAGAGTCCACAGCGGGGAACGGTGCAGGGCGGTAAAGGGGTACTCCGGGGCTGCTGCAGACCCGGGCTGCCCGTACGCGGCGAGGAGGGCCGCCAACTCATCCTTTGAAGCGAGCCAAGGAGTGAGCCGCTGCTTTCCCAGCCGTGCCCGCCCCGCTGCCCACAGCAGCAGGATCGGCTGGTGTCGCGCCGGCCGGCCAGATGAGCGGTCGACGCGGAGCGAGGTGAAGGCGTTCAGGTATCCGGTCGTGGTGCTGGTGTCCTCGGACAAGAGTGAGCTCCCCGTTGCGTGCCGGTAGGACGTGTCACTGCGACGCGCGGTCAGTCGGTCGATGGAGATGCAGCGAAGGTACTTCACGCGTCTGACAACGGGGCGAGAGCGGGACGACGAGCACGGTCTCCAGCTAGGGCTGGGAGACCGCCCCGTGGCACTCCCCGTAAGTCCGTCCCGTCCCGCACCAGCAAGCGTCCGTGCGCAGCGGGGGCCAGGGGGTGGCTCGGGAGCGGGCGGCGAGGGTGGTGGCGTACTGGGGGAGGAGGGCCGCCTGGGAGGGGTGGGTGGATTCGGAGGCGGCGAAGGCTTCGTAGGAGGGGACGGTGGCCCGGACGATGCCCAGGTTGGGGGTGCCGGCCGCGGAGAGTTCGCGGAGGGAGGCTTCGATGTCCGTCAGGTGGGCCCGGTAGGTGGGGTACTCCGTTTCCAGTTCCGGATAGGCCGCGAGGAGTTCGTCCAGTTCCTCGGCCGGCCAGTGGAGGACCGCCACCGGGAAGGGGCGGGAGAGGGCCGTGCGGTAGGCGCCCAGTTCCGAGCGGAGGCGGGTGATCTCGGCCTGGAGTTCCGCCGGGTCCGAGGAGCCCAGGGACCAGAGGCGCTTCGGGTCGTGGAGTTCGTCCAGGGGGATCTTGCCCTGGTGGAGGCGGTCCGCCTGGGTGTCCCAGTCGTCGTGGGGCCGGGCCAGCATGCGCCGGATGCGGTGGCGGGTGGCGAGGAGGGAGCGGGTGGGGTGGGGGAGCTCCGGGTCGCCCGGGGGGACCAGGAGGGTCGCCGCCTCGGTGAGGGTCTGCTCCGCCGCTTCCAGTTCGTCGTGCGCCTCCAGCGTCTCCGCCGCGATCTCCCACGGGGGCGCCTCCGACGGGCGGGAGCGGCGCAGGCCCTCGATGATGGCCCGCGCCTCGGCCTCGTGCCCGTACTCCCACAGGTTCGACGCCTTCAGCGCGCGGATCAGGTGGGGGTCCGCGGGGGTGCCGGACAGGAGGTCGTCGTAGAGGGTCGTCGCGCCCGGCCGGTCGTCCGCGAGTTCCAGGTGGGCGGCGGCCCGGAGCAGCAGCGGTTCCCGGTCGCCGGGGTACTGCTTGGCGGTGCGCAGCAGGCGCTCGGCTTCGGCGGTGTGGGCGGCAGGCGTGTCGGGGCGCATGTCGTCCACCGTACTGCTGTACGGCCCTGGAGAGTTGGCGCCGCAGCGCTTATCGTGCCGGGCGTGCGGGACAGGGGACGTGGGGGACGGGAGCGGGTGCCGGTCGTCGTCCAGGCGCGCTCGGGGCGCCGTGGACTCGCCCGCGCGCTCTGGTTCGCCGCGGAGACCGTCGTCACCTGCGGTGTTCTGATCCTCCTGCTCGTCGTGCACCAGCTGTGGTGGACCAACCAGCAGGCCCGCGCCGAGGCCGGCCAGCAGGTGGCCGTGCTGGAGCGCGAGTGGGAGATCTCTCCTTCGGAGGGGGCCGGGGCCGGGGCGGGGGCGGGCGTCGAGTCGTCCCCCTCCACGAGCGCCTCCCCTTCCGGCGGGGGCGGCGGTACCGGCGCTCCCGCCCCCGGGCCCTCCGCCGGCACGGGGTCCGCCGCCCGTCCGAAACCCTCCCCCTCTCCGGGCCGTACCCCTTCCGGCGCGACCTTCGCCGTGCTCCGGATCCCGCGGATCGGGCTGACCGTGCCCGTCGCCCAGGGGATCTCCAAGAGCAAGGTGCTCGACAAGGGGTACGTGGGGCACTACCCGGGCACGGCCGCGCCGGGGCAGGCGGGGAACGTGGCGCTCGCCGGGCACCGGAACACGCACGGCGAGCCGTTCCGGTACGTCAACCGGCTGCGCAAGGGGGACGAGATCACGCTGCGGACGCGGGAGGGGACGTACACCTACCTCGTCGACCGGATCCTGCCGGTGACCTCGCCCCGCGACACCGGTGTCATCCAGCCGGTGCCGCGGTCGATCGTCAAGCCCTCGTACGGGTACTCCAAGGCCGGCTCCTACCTCACCCTCACCACCTGCACCCCCGAGTTCACCTCCCGCTACCGGCTCATCGTCTGGGCGACCCTGCGGCGGTGAGGGCGGCACCGGCCGACCCCGGGAAGCCAGGACCAGGGCCAGGACCAGGATCAGGAAGCCAGGGCCAGGGTCGGGGCGTTCGTTCCCGGGTCGGGAACTCTTCCGTACGGCCGTTCGTCCTACCCGACGGACAGTGAAGTCAGAGGAACGGGGGGCGTGATGAGCGGGAGTCTGGTCCTGCGCCGATTCGCGCCCCTCGTCTTCCTCTCCGTGCTCCTCGCGCTCGCGATCGCGTTCGCGGGGTCGGTCGTCTCGTACGGCTCCCTCGGCGCGGCCGTCGTCCTCGCCGTCTCCACCGTCCTCTGCGCCCTCGTCGGCGTCCGTACGGCTCCGGCCGTGCCGCCCACCCTCATACGCACCGCGCTGCGCGACCGGGCCCGCCGTACGGCCTTCCTCCCGCAGCGCGACCCCGACGCCGCCGGACGGAGCCGACCCCGGGCACCCGGGCGTTCCCTCCCGACGGCCGCGTAGGCGTTCCCGCACCCGCACCTGCACCACCGCAGCACGTCCCGCGAGACGCCTTCGCGCGGTCCGTCATGCCGAGACCCACCATCCCCGGCACGACGAACCCCGGAGGGTTCCCTTGTCCCTGTTCCCGTCCCCGCTCCTCGACGCCTTCTCCGCGCTCGTCGACCGGCTCGCCGAGCTGCTCCAGCCGCTCGCCGCCGACGCCTCGACCGCCGCCGCCGTCGTCGTCTTCACCGTGCTCGTCCGGCTCGCCGTCCATCCCCTCTCCCGCGCCGCCGTGCGGGGGCAGCGGGCCCGGGTGCGGCTCGCGCCCCGGGTCGCCGCGCTCCGGGAGAAGCACAAGAACCGGCCGGAGCGCCTCCAGCGGGCGATCCTGGACCTGCACGCCGAGGAGAAGGTCTCGCCGTTCGCGGGGATCCTGCCGAGCCTGCTCCAGGTGCCCGCGTTCCTCCTCCTGTACTCGCTCTTCTCCTCCGGCGACCGGATGGGCGGGCACCAGCTGCTCGCCGCGCCCCTCGACGGCCGCTGGACCGGTGCCCTCGGCGACGGCGGGCCCTTCGGACCGGCCGGGCTCGTGTACGTCGCCCTCTTCGCGACGGCCCTCGCCGTCGCCGCGTTCCAGTACGTCAGGACCCGCCGGGAGACGCCGGCGGGACCGGCCGGGGGAGACGTCCCCACGGCGCTGGGCCGGATCCTGCCGCTGCTCTCCTTCGGGACCGTCGTGACCGTCGCCGTCGTGCCGCTCGCCGTCGCCCTCTACGTCGTCACCAGCACCGCCTGGTCCGCCGTCGAGCGGGCGCTGCTCATGCGGCGGCCGCTTCCCCCGAGCGTTCCTACTCGCGCGTAAGGGTCCGCAGGGTGAACGGGGTCTTGCGGGCTGAACGGGAGTCTTGGAGGATCGGACGATCCTCCGATGGCCGCACTCCATCGGCCGGGGCACCGAAGGGCCTCCCCCCAGGCCCACCTCGACCACAGGGAGAAGACCATGAAGCTGCTGCGAGTCGGCCCGCCGGGCGCCGAGCGTCCCGCCCTCCTCGACGGGGACGGGACCCTCCGTGACCTGTCCTCCTTCACCGACGACGTCGACGGCGGTCTGCTCTCCGACACCGCCACGCTCGACCGGATCCGCGCCGCCGCCGAGGCCGGCGTGCTGCCCGCGTACGGCGTGTCCGGGGACTCCACCGGGCTGCGCGTCGGCCCGCCGGTCGGCCGGATCGGCAAGGTCGTGTGCATCGGGCTGAACTACCACGGCCACGCCGCCGAGACCGGGCAGGCCACCCCGACCGAGCCGGTCGTCTTCCTCAAGGCCGCCGACACCGTCGTCGGCCCCGACGACACCGTGCTCGTGCCGCGCGGCTCGGTGAAGACCGACTGGGAGGTCGAGCTGGCGATCGTCATCGGCCGGACCGCCCGCTACCTGGAGACCGACGAGGAGGCGCTGGCGCACGTCGCCGGGTACGCGCTCGCGCACGACGTCTCCGAGCGCGAGTTCCAGATCGAGCGCGGCGGCACCTGGGACAAGGGCAAGAACTGCGAGACCTTCAACCCGCTCGGGCCCTGGCTGGTCACCGCCGACGAGGTGCCCGACCCGCAGGACCTCACGCTGCGCCTGTGGGTCAACGGCGAGCTGAAGCAGGAGGGACACACCTCGGACCAGATCTTCCCGGTCGCCGAGGTCGTCCGGTACGTGAGCCGGTTCATGACCCTCTACCCGGGCGACGTCATCAACACCGGTACGCCCGCCGGCGTCGCCATGGGGCAGCCGGATCCCAAGCCGTACCTCCGTCCCGGCGACGTCGTCGAGCTGGAGATCGAGGGCCTGGGGCGCCAGCGCCAGGAACTGAAGAGCGCCTGAGGCGCTCCCCGGGAACCCGAGCCGAAGGGGGGCGCCTGAGCGCTCCCCGGAAGCCGAGCCGAGGGATGCCTGAGCACGCGCGAGGCGTCGAGCCGAGGGGCGCCTGAGTGCTCGCGAGGAGCCGAGCCGAGGGTCGCCTGAGGTGCCGTGCGCCCGCCGGGCGGCGGTGGCCCGGTCTCCGATTCTGGCGGCACCCCGCGTGGGGTGCCGCCATTTTCGTACCTTTTTATGCATATTGCGGCATATGGAACCTGTGAAGACCGAACGTGCTCCTCGCCGCAGAGCCCACCTCGCCCTCTCCGCCGCGACGGCGGTCCTCGCCGCCGGTGCCCTCGTCGGCGGCCTCGCCGTCACCGGCGCCGCCGATCCCCTGCCCGGCGGACTCGGCCCCTGCAAACCGGGCAAGTGCCCGCCCACGTACCCCGACATCAACAGCGGCGAGGTCGTGTGGCGGGACAACGGCGTCAACGTCTTCGTCGGCGGCGACTTCCTCGTCCGCGAGGCCGCCGCCGAGGCCGAGGGCAAGGTCGTGGTCCTCGGCGGCTTCGACCAGGCCAAGCGCGCGGACGTCTCCCAGGTCTACAACGTCGGCGTCGCCGGAGCCGGTTCACGCGTCGTGCCCGACAACGGCACCGCGTTCCTCAGCGTCGGCGGGAACATCACCGTCGCCACCGGGCAGCGCCTCCTCACCGAGGAGGGCGTGGTCACCGGCAAGACGCTGTACGCGGGCACCGTCACCGGCACCGTGATCCCGGCACCCGTCAAGGACGCCGGCGCCGTCGCCCCGTACACCGCGCTGCGCGACGAACTGACCGACGCCAGCCAGTGTTACGCGTACGTCGACGGGGCCTCCCGCACCGCCACCGGAACGGCCGTCAACAACGGCTCCGAGACCGTCTTCACCGGGGACGGCAGCTCCGCGCTCCAGGTCTTCAACGTCGACTTCGACCTGGAGTCGCCGAGCGGAGGGCAGCAGGGCATCGTCTTCGCGAAGATCCCCGCGAACGCGACCGTCCTCGTCAACGTCCTCGGCGGCGAGCGGACCATCGACACCTACGTCAACGGCCTGCCGGGACTCCGCGACCGGCTGCTGTGGAACTTCCCCGACGCGACCCGGGTGAAGTTCGAGGGCACGGCGCAGTTCGCGGGCAGCGTCCTGATCGGCGACCAGGCCAGCACCACCACCATCACCATGCCGGGCATGAACGGCCGCTTCTTCACGACCGGCAACCTGACCCACGCCTCCGAGCCGGGCGGGGGCGGCGGCCAGGAGATCCACAACTACCCGTTCGACGGCGACCTGCCGGACTGCGACGAGAGCAGCCCGACGCCCACCACGCCGACCCCGACGGACACCACCCCGACGCCGACCGAGCCGACGCCGACCCCGACGGACACCACGCCCACGCCGACGGAGCCGACGCCCACGGAGACCACCCCCACCCCCACGGAGCCCACTCCCACGGAGCCCACTCCCACGGACCCGACGCCCACGGAGACCACGCCCACGCCCACGCCCACCGAGCCCACGCCGAGCCCGACCGACTCCGCCGACGGCGGCACGACCGACGGCGGATCGGACAACGGCGGGTCCGGCAACGGCGGGTCCGGCAACGGCGGGTCCGACGGAGGAGGGTCCGACGGGGGCTACGGTGACGACACCGGCGGAAGCGCCGGTGGGAACACCGGCGGGAGCAGCGGCACCGGCGGCCACCACGGCGGCGGCCAGCTCCCCGAGACGGGCGCCGGCACCGGGAAGATCGTCATGGGAGTGACGGCGGCCGGTCTCGCCCTCGGCGGCGGTCTCCTCGTCGCCGTCAGCCGCCGGCGCCGTCGGTCGGACGGGTCAGCCTGACGGTGACCCCCTCGCGGGCCGACCGCCGCGCCGCCTCCAGGACGTCCAGGGCGGTGGCGGCCTCGTGCGCGGTGACCGGGTTCGGCCCGGTACCGCGCGCGGCGGCGGCGACGGCCGCGTAGTACGCCGGGTAGTCCCCCGGCAGCGACTCGACCGGCGTCCCGCCGCTGGTCAGCGGGGACTCCCCGGAGCCGATCCGGCCCCACAGCGCCTCGGGCTCCACGCCCCAGGGCGTGCCGGGGTCGGGCCGCAGCCCCTCGCGCAGGGCCGCCTCCTGGGAGTCGAGGCCGTACGTCACGAAGCCGGCGCGCTGCCCGAGCACCCGGAAGCGGGGGCCCAGCTGGGCGGTGGTGGCGCTCATGTACAGATGGGAGCGGACGCCGTTCGCGTGCGTGAGGGCGACGAAGGTGTCGTCGTCGGCCTCCGCGCCCGGGCGGCGCACGTCGGACTCGGCGTAGACGGAGACGGCCGGGCCGAAGAGGACCAGGGCCTGGTCGACGACGTGGCTGCCGAGGTCGTACAGGAGCCCGCCGACCTCCTCCGGGGCGCCGGACTCGCGCCAGCCGCCCTTCAGGCGCGGCCGCCACCGCTCGAAGCGGGACTCGAAGCGCTGGACCTCGCCGAGCTCGCCCTCCTCCAGGAGGTGGCGGAGGGTGAGGAAGTCGCTGTCCCAGCGCCGGTTCTGGAAGACGGAGAGCAGCAGGCCGCGCTCCTCGGCGAGCTCCGCGAGGCCGCGTGCCTCGGCGGCGGTGGCGGCGAGCGGCTTGTCGACGACGACGGGCAGCCCGGCCCTCAGGGCGGCCTCGGCGAGCGGGACGTGGGTCTTGTTCGGGGAGGCGACCACGACGAGGTCCAGCTCCGGGGCCCCGTCCGCCCAGAGCTCCTCCGGCCGTTCGACCACCCGGACGTCCGGGTGGGCGGCCCGCGCCTCGGCGGCGCGCTCGGGGTTGCCGGTGGTGACGGCGGCGAGCGTCAGGCCGGGGGAGGAGGAGATGAGCGGGGCGTGGAAGACGGAACCCGCGAGGCCGTAGCCGATGAGGCCGACGCGGAGGGGGAGGGGGGTGGTCGTCATGGGCGCCACTTAAGCAACGCTGTTGCCGAAGTGCAAGCAGGGGAGAGAATGGGCCGGTGACGGTGATGACGAGAGACCCCGGCGGCGGCGCCAACCTGTCGGCGCTGCGGGGCCACAACGCGGCGCTCGTGCTCGACCTGCTGCGTACGGCGGGGGAGGGGGGCATCAGCCGGCTCGAACTCGCCGAGCGCACCGGCCTCACCCCCCAGGCCGTCAGCAAGATCACGGCTCGGCTGCGCGCCGAGGGACTGGCGGCGGAGGCCGGCCGCCGGGCCTCGACCGGCGGGAAGCCCCGTACGGTCCTCCGCCTGGTCCCCACCGCCGCGCACGCGGTCGGCGTCCATCTCGACCGCGACGAACTCACCCTCGTCCTCACGGACCTCACCGGCGCCCCGGTCGCCGTCCGTCACCGCCCCCTGACCCTGGCCGACGGCCCGGCCCCGGTCCTGGCGGCGGTGGCGGAGGAGACGCGGGCGCTGCTGGCACGGGCCGGAGCGGCGGCCCCGACCGGGACGGCGGTACGGGCAGGGACGGCGGTACGGGCAGGGACGGCGGTACGGGCAGGGACGGCGGTACGGGCAGGGACGGTGGCCCCGGCCGCGACGGTGGCCCCGATCGGGGCGCACCCCGGCCCCGCACCGGGCCCGACGGGTACGTCGACGGGCGCCGGGGCCGTCACGCCGACGGGCGCCGAGACCGTCACCCCCGGGACCGGGGCGGAGGTCGCCTCGGCCGGGGCGGAGGCCGACGGGATCGTCGTGCTCGGTGTCGGGGTCGCCATGCCCGGGCCGCTGGACCACCGGCTCGGGGTGCCGGGGCGGGTGACGGGGGCGCCGGTCTGGGACGGGTTCCCGGTGCGGGAGGTGCTGGAGGCCGGGCTCGGGCTGCCGGTCACGCTCGACAAGGACACGAACGCCGCCGCCCTCGGGCTCGCGGTCCGGCCCGGCGCGCCCCGCTCGTTCGCCTACGTCCACCTCGGTACGGGGCTCGGCGCCGGTCTCGTCGTCGGCGGCGCGCCGCTGCGGGGCGAGCGGACCGGGGCGGGCGAGCTCGGCCACCAGACCGTCCAGCTCGACGGGCCCCGGTGCGACTGCGGGGCGCGCGGGTGCCTGGAGGTGCTGTGTCTCGCGGCGGTGGCGCGGGGGGAGCTGCCCGAGGCCGCGCGGATCCTCGGCACCGGCGCGGCCAACCTGGTCCGGCTCCTCGACATCGACCGGGTCCTGCTCGGCGGCCGGGTGGTGCTGGGCGCGCCCGGGGTCTTCGCGGAGGGCGTCTCGGCCGTCCTGGCCGACCTCCGCCTCCCGACCCCGGTCGAGGTGACGTCGGGTCCGCACGCCGTGGCCCGGGGCGCCGCCCAGCTGGTCCTGGCCCCGGTCTTCGGCCTGGCTCCGCCGAATCACCCGTCGGCGTACCCGCCGAACCATCCGTCGGCGTATGCGCCGAATCACCCGCAGGCGTACCCGCCGAACCACCCGTCGGCGTATTCGTCGGAAGACCGGACCATACGCTGATCGGGCGGATCCGGCGGCTCGGTCGGGGGGCCTGCGGGTGTCGCCGGGAGGTTCGGGGCGGGGCGTGTGGCAGCGTCGCGGGCGAGACGTACGTCCGCGAGCAGCAAAGGCATCCGCACATGGCATCCGCCCCCCGGCCCCTGCGTAGCGCCCGTGCCCTCGCCGCCGCGGCCCTCACGCTGACCGGCACCCTGTTCTCCGCCGCGGCCCCCGCCCCCGCCGCCGCCGTGGCTTCCCCCGCCGCCGAGGCCCCCGCCCCCGCCCCCGCCCCCGCCCCGGTCTGCGGTGCCGCCGCCGACTCCGGCTTCCCGCTCGAAACCCGGATCCAGGACGACGGCCCCGCCGAGTACCCCGCCGGAGGGGCCTTCAGGACCTGGGAGCTGGAGGTGCGGAACACCACCGGGCGGGCCTGCGCGGAGGTGCATCCGGTGCTCGTCCTCGTCGACGAGGGGCGGGTGCTGCGTCCCGAGCAGATCCGGCTGGAGTTCTACGACGCGGAGGGCGACCGGTGGCGGCCGGTCGCCTTCGAGGCGACCGAGGAGGCGGAGAGCGTGGGCGCGTTCACCGGGTTCGGGGGGTTCGCCGTGCCCGCCCGACGGGCCGTCACCGTTCCCGTCCGGCTGGCCTTCCGGGCGGACGCCGTGCCCGGGGAGGTCGTCGTCAACGCCGCGCTCGTCCAGCGCCGGGGCGCCGACGGCGACTGGGTCGGCCGCTCCGGCGACCACCGCCTCACGATCGGGCCGCCCGCCCCCGCCGCCCCTTCCCGCCCGCCCGCCCCTCCCGTCCCCTCCGCTCCCGCGGACCCGACGGGAGCCGCCACCCCCGTACCCACCCCCGTACCCGACCGACCCTCCCTTTCCCTCCCCCTCCCCGTTCCCCTTCCTCCTCCGTCCTCGGCCGACCGGCCTCCCGCGCCCCTCTCCCGGCCCGAACTCGCCCACACCGGCCGGGATGGGGCCGTTCCGCCGGCCCTCTGGGCCGCGGCCCTCGCCCTCGCCGGAGCGGTCCTCCTCCGCGCCGGCCGCCGTCTGCGGCGCGACTGAGCCGCCGGGGTCCCAAGGCCACCTGAATCCCAAGGCCACCTGAAGCCCAAGGCCGCCGGGATCCGCAAGGCCACCCGCGGCGCCGGCGAAACCGGTCGCGCCGACCACCCGCCGGCGCCGAACCTGCAGGCCATCCTCCGTACACCCGCCCGTTCACCCCCGTCTGCGACCATCGCCGGATGAACCACCACCACGCCCCCAGTGCCCCCGGCGCCCCCGTCCGCTCCGGTGTCCCGGAGCACGGCCGGGTGCCCAAGTACTACGCCGTGAAGGCGCGACTCGCCGTGCTCGTCGACGAGTTGGGGGAGGGGGGCGTGCTGCCCGCCGAGCGCGACCTCGCCGTGCGGTACGAGGTGTCCCGGGAGACCGTCCGGCAGGCCCTGCGCGAGCTCCTCCTGGAGGGCAGGCTGCGGCGGCGGGGGCGGGGCACGGTCGTCGCCGGGCCCAAGCTGGAACAGCCGCTCTCCCTGGCCAGTTACACCGAGGGCGTCCGCCGCCAGGGCCGCCGCCCGGGCCGCAGCGTGGTCTCCCTCGACCGCTTCCCCTGCCCCGACGCGCTCGCTCCCGAGGTCGGCGTCGCGCCCGGCGAGCCCGTCTGGCACATGGAGCGGGTGCTGCTCGCCGACGACGAGCGGGTCGGTCTGGAGAGCACGTACGTCTCCGAGGCCCGCGTCCCCGGTCTGGACACCGACTTCGACCCGGACTCGTCCTTCTACGGCTACCTCCGCGAGCGGCTCGGCATCTCCTTCGGCGACGCCGACGAGCGGATCGAGACCGTGCTCGCCACCCCGCGCGAGGCCCTGCTCATCGGCACCCCGCCCGCCCTGCCGATGCTGCTGCTGCACCGCGTCTCCCGCGACGAGGACGGCCGGCCCCTGGAGCGGGTCCGCACCCTCTACCGCGGCGACCGCTTCAGTTTCACCGCCCACCTCGGCCGCCAGGACTGAACCGAGAAGTCCCGGTATCGACCACCCCGTTCATCACGGGAAGGTAACGGGTCTAGTCCAAGCTTGTCGGTCCGTTCACCGTTCCGTCGCCCGCCCGACCGGCCCGGGTCACCCACCGCCCCGACCGTGGACGGCATGAAGGTGATCGTCGTAGGAGCCGGCGTGGTGGGCACCATGCACGCCTGGCAGGCAGTGGAACGCGGCCACGAGGTCGTACACATCGAGCGCGAGGCCGAGGCGCGCGGAGCCTCCCTGAGGAACTTCGGCCAGATCTGGGTCAGCGGACGCGCGGGCGGCGAGGAACTCGACACCGCCCTGCGCGCCCGCGAGCTCTGGGAGGGGATCGGCGCCCGCGTCCCCCGCCTCGGCTTCCGGGCCATCGGCTCCCTCACCCCCGTCCGGGGCGAGCTCGAACTGGCCGTCGCCGAGGCGGCCGTGGCCCGCCCGGACGCCGCCGCCCGCGGCTACGAGCTGCTCACCCCCGAGGCGGCCCGGGCGGTCAACCCGGCCCTGCGCGGCGCCTTCGACGCCGCCCTGTGGTGCGAGCGGGACGCCGCCGTCGAGCCGCGCACCGCGCAGCTCGCCCTCCGCGAGGCCCTCCTCGCCACCGGCCGCTACACCTTCCTCCCGAACCGCGAGGTCCGCGAGGTCGTCGGCGAGCACGCCGTCCGCGACGACCACGGCGATCTGCACAGCGGCGACGCCGTCGTCCTGTGCACCGGTGCCTGGCTCTCCGGCCTGGTCCGCGAGGTCGCCGGTGCGGTGCCCGTGCGCCGCGTCCGCCTCCAGATGATGCAGACCGCCCCGCTCGGCGAGCCGCTGACGACCTCGGTCGCCGACGCGGACTCCTTCCGCTACTACCCGGCCTACGCCTCCGGCGCGCTCGACGCGCTCAACGCGGGCCAGGCGCAGGACCCGACCGCCGCCGCCCACAAGATGCAGCTGCTCATGGTGCAGCGCCTCGACGGCGGACTGACCATCGGCGACACCCACGAGTACGAGCACCCCTTCGCCTTCGACACCGTCGAGGACCCCTACGAGCACCTCGTCCGCGTCGTCGAGTCCCTGCTCGGCCGCCCGCTGCCGGCGATCCGGCGCCGCTGGGCCGGGGTGTACGCGCAGTGCGTGGACACCACCAGGGTCGTCCACCGCCAGCGGGTACGGGACGGGGTCTGGCTCGTGACCGGACCCGGCGGCCGCGGCATGACCTGCTCGCCCGCCATCGCCGAGAAGACCGCGAACGAACTGGGCTGGTGACACCGATGACCGACACGAACCTCGACCTCGTCGTCCTCGACATGGCCGGCACCACCGTCGCCGACGACGGCCTCGTCGAGCGGGCCTTCACGGCCGCCGCCGAACGCCTCGGCGAGGACCCCGCCGCGATGATCGGCCACGTCCGCGCCACCATGGGCGAATCGAAGATCACCGTCTTCCGCCACCTCTTCGGCGGCGACGAGCAGCGCGCCCGGCAGGCCAACGCCGCCTTCGAGGAGGCCTACGGGGAGTTGGTCTCCGAGGGCCTCGTCGCCCCCGTCCCCGGCGCCGCGGAGGCCGTCGCCGCCCTCCGCGAGCAGGGCCGTACCGTCGTCCTCACCACCGGCTTCGCCCGCGTCACCCAGGACGCCGTCCTCGACGCGCTCGGCTGGCGGGACCTCGCCGACCTCACCCTCTGCCCGGCCGACGCCGGCGGCCGAGGCCGCCCGTACCCGGACATGGTCCTCGCCGCCCTCCTCCGTACCGCCGCCGTCGACGACGTGCGCCGGACCGTCGTCGCCGGCGACACCTCGTACGACATGCTGACCGGTGTCCGCGCCGGTGCCGGGATCGTCGCCGGCGTCCTCACCGGCGCCCACGACGGGCCCGCCCTCACGGAGCACGGCGCCACCCACGTCCTCGGCTCGGTCGCCGAACTCCCGGCGGCGATACGGGAGTACGAGGCATGACCAGCGGCATCCGCTTCGACGCCGTCTCCGTCGCCTACGGGGACACCACCGTCCTCGACTCGTTCGACCTCACCGTCGCACCCGGCGAGGTGATGGCCCTCCTCGGGCCCTCGGGCTCCGGCAAGACCACCGCCCTGCGGACCGTCGCCGGATTCGTCCGGCCCTCCGCCGGCCGCGTGTACATCGGCGACCGGGACGTCACCGACCTCCCGCCGTACCAGCGGGGCATCGGGATGGTCGTCCAGCAGTACGCCCTCTTCCCGCACATGCGCGTCGACGAGAACGTCGCCTTCGGGCTCAAGGCGCGCAAGCACCCCAAGGCCGAGATCCCCGGCCGGGTCGCCGAGGCCCTGGAGACCACCGGGATGGGGGCGTACGCCAAGCGCCACCCCCGCGAGCTCTCCGGCGGACAGCAGCAGCGCGTCGCCATCGCCCGCGCCCTCGCCATCCGCCCCGACGTCCTCCTCCTCGACGAACCGCTCTCCGCGCTCGACGCCCAGCTCCGCTCCGGCATGCTCGCCGAGCTGGCCAGGCTCCACCGCGAACTCCCCGACGTCTCCGTCCTGTACGTCACCCACGACCAGGTCGAGGCGCTCACCCTCGCCGACCGGATCGCCGTCATGGACCGGGCCCGCCTCCGGGACTGCGGCACCCCGCAGGAGCTGTACCGGCGGCCCCGCACCGAGTTCACCGCCTCCTTCGTCGGCAACGCCAACCTGCTGCCGGTCCGGGTCGGGCCCGACGGCGTCGACTTCGCCGGCACCGCCCTGAAGGTCCCGGTCGGCGACGCGGCCCCCGGAGCGGCCGCCACCCTCTGCGTACGGCCCCACCTCATCGGCCTCGGCGAGGGCCCCAACGCCCTGCGCGGCCGGATCGCCGAGGTCCAGTGGCGGGGCGCCACCCACCGGCTGTACGTCGACGTCGGCGGGCACCGTGTGAAGGCGGACGTGCGGGAGCTGCGGGACACTCCGCCGCTGGGCTCGGAGGTGGTGCTGCACTTCGCGCCCGAGGACGCGGTGCTGCTGGCCGCGGGGGTGGACGGTGGCTAGCGCCCGGGCCGCCGCGCCGGCCGCGGTCGTGGCGGCCCGCCCGCCCCGGAGCCGTACGGTCCCGGCCTGGCTGTGGGCCCTGCCCCCCGTCGCCGTCCTCGCCCTGGTCTTCCTCTATCCGCTCGGGCTCGTCGTCCGGGAGTCGCTGGCGCCCGGCGCGTACGCCGACGTCCTCGCCTCCGCCTCCTTCCGGGACGCGCTGGTCACCACCGTGTGGCTCGCGGCCGGCGCCACCGTCGGCTGTCTCGTCCTCGGGTTCCTCCTCGCGCTGATCGTGGCCTTCGTGCCCTTCCCCGGCGCCAGGGCGGTCTCCCGTTTCATCGACGTCTTCCTCTCCTTCCCGTCCTTCCTCGTCACCCTCGCCCTGCTCTTCGTGTACGGCACGGTCGGCATGGCCAACGGGCTGTGGACCGGCGCCACCGGCGCCGCCGAGGGACCCTTCCACTTCCTCACCACCCCGTGGGGCGTGCTCCTCGCCGAGGTCACGTACTTCACGCCCTTCGTGATGCGGCCGCTGCTCGCCGCCTTCTCGCAACTGGACACCGCCCAGTTGGAGGTGGCGTCCTCGCTCGGCGCCCGGCCGGCGCGGATCGTGCGGCGGGTGATCCTCCCCGAGGCGCTGCCCGCGCTCGCGGCCGGCGGCAGCCTCGTCCTCGTCATGTGCCTCAACGAGTTCGGCATCGTCCTCTTCACCGGGGCCAAGGGCGTCACGACCCTGCCGATGCTCGTCTACTCCAAGGCCATCCTCGAATCCGACTACGCCGCGGCCTGCGTCGTCGCCGTCGTCAACGTCGCGATCTCCGTCGGCCTCTACGCCGTCTACCGGACGCTGACCGCCACCGCCGGCCGGAGCCCCCGACCGGTGCCGGAAGGGAGCAAGCGTGCTGGTGCATAGCCGAACCGGGCGGGCCGCGTCCTGGCTCGTCTTCGCGGTCCTCTTCGTGCCGCTCTTCGCCGTCCCCCTCCTCGTCGTCGTCGCCGCGTCCCTCTCCACCCACTGGTCGGGCGCCTTCCCCTCCGGCCCGACCGCCGAGCACTACACGGCGGCCGTCCGCGGGGAGTCCCTCCAGGCCCTGACGACCAGCCTCGTCACCGCCGCCGCCGCGAGCCTCCTCGCGCTCACCCTCGGCACCTGGGCCGCGCTCGCCGCCGCCGCCCTGCGCGGCAGGGGCCGCCGGTTCCTGGACGCGCTCTTCGTGCTCCCGCTCGCCGTGCCGTCGGTGGTGGTCGGCCTCGCCGTCCTGGTGGCTTTCTCCCGGCCTCCGCTGCTCCTCAACGGCACCCGCTGGATCGTGATCCTCGCCCACACGGTGCTGGTCACGGCCTTCGCCCACCAGTCGGTCTCGGCGGCGATCCGCCGCCTCGACCCGATGTACGAGCAGGCGGCGGCCGGGCTCGGCGCCCGCCCCTGGTACGTCCTCCTCCGGGTCAAGCTGCCCCTGCTGCTGCCCTCCCTGAGCGCCGCCGCCGGGCTCTGCTTCGCCCTGTCCATGGGGGAGTTGAGCGCCACGATGATGCTCTACCCGCCGGACTGGACGCCGCTGCCGGTGCTGGTCTTCACCGCCACCGACCGCGGGTCCCTCTTCACCGGATCGGCGCTGGCCGTGGTCCTCATGGCCACCACCCTGCTGGTCCTGCTCGCCGTCTCCCGTATCCGCACCAGAGCGTCCTACCGCTAACCCTCACGCAGGAGAAGAACGACGTCATGCGCATGCACGCCAAGCCGGTCGCCGCCGTCACCGGAGCCCTCGCCCTCGCCGCCTCCCTCACCGCCTGCGGCGGCTCCTCCGCCGCCTCCGACGAGAAGGTCGTCACCGTCTACAGCGCCGACGGCCTCAAGGGCGAGAAGGGCGACGGCTGGTACGACAAGGTCTTCGCCGACTTCGAGAAGGAGACCGGCATCGAGGTGAAGTACGTGGAGGGCGGCTCCGGCGAGATGGTCCAGCGGGCCCTGCGCGAGAAGTCGAACACGCAGGCCGACGTCATCGTCACCCTCCCGCCCTTCATCCAGCAGGCCGGCTCCAAGGGCCTCCTCCAGAAGTACACCCCGAAGGGCGCCGACCGGGTGGACGGCGCCGACAAGGCCGCCGACGGCTCCTGGACCTCCGTCGTCAACAACTACTTCGGCTTCGTCCACAACAAGAAGGAGCTGCCGCAGGCCCCCGGCACCTGGGAGGCCCTCCTCGACGGCACGTACAAGAACAAGCTCCAGTACTCCACCCCCGGCGTCGCCGGCGACGGCACCGCCGTCCTCATCAAGGCCATGCACGACTTCGGCGGCCAGGCACCCGCCATGGAGTACCTGAAGAAGCTCCAGGCCAACAACGTCGGCCCGTCCTCCTCCACCTCCAAGCTCGCCCCCAAGGTCGACAAGGGCGAACTCCTCGTCGCCAACGGCGACGTGCAGATGAACTTCGCCCAGGCCAAGTCCATGCCGAACCTCGCCATCTGGTTCCCGGCCAAGGAAGGCGGCAAGCCCACCACCTTCGCCCTGCCCTACGCGGCCGGCCTGGTGGACAAGGCCCCGCACACCGAGAACGGCAAGAAGCTCCTCGACTTCATGCTGAGCGAGGGCGCCCAGCGCGAGGTCAGCGCCGTCGGCGGCGGCTTCCCCGCCCGCAAGGACGTCAAGGCCACCGACGCCAACGCCATCGAACTCGCCCGGCTGATCGAGGGCGTCGAGATCTTCGAGCCGGACTGGGCCGACATCGACGAGAACCTCACCTCCTACGTCGACGCGTGGAAGTCCGCGACCGGCAGCTGAGAGTCCGCCGGCGCCGTCACGCCGGGCCCGCCGATCCGCCGCACGATCGACGGGGTCACCGTGACGGCTTCCTGACCTAGGCTGGGGGCGTCGCCACAGCGCTGTCGCGTCGCCCCCAGCACACGCACGTCACGTACGGCAGGAGTCCCGCACCCATGGCAGAGCGCAAGCCGATCGAATCCTGGCTGACCGACATGGACGGCGTCCTCATCCACGAGGGCGTCCCGATCCCCGGCGCCGACGCGTTCATCAGGAAGCTGCGGGACACCGGAAAGCCGTTCCTGGTCCTCACCAACAACTCGATCTACACCGCCCGGGACCTGCACGCCCGCCTCGCCCGGATGGGCCTGGAGGTCCCCGTCGAGAACATCTGGACCTCGGCGCTCGCGACCGCCAAGTTCCTCGACGACCAGCGCCCCGGCGGCACCGCGTACGTCATCGGCGAGGCCGGCCTCACCACCGCCCTCCACGACATCGGCTACGTCCTCACCGACCACGACCCCGACTACGTGGTCCTCGGCGAGACCCGGACGTACTCCTTCGAGGCCATGACCAAGGCGGTCCGCCTCATCAACAACGGCGCCCGCTTCATCTGCACCAACCCCGACGAGACCGGCCCCTCGCTGGAGGGCCCGCTCCCCGCCACCGGCTCCGTCGCCGCCCTCATCACCAAGGCCTCCGGCAAGGCGCCCTACTTCGCCGGCAAGCCCAACCCGCTGATGATGCGCACCGGGCTCAACGCGATCGGCGCGCACTCCGAGTCCAGCGCGATGATCGGCGACCGGATGGACACCGACATCCTGGCGGGCCTGGAGGCGGGCATGCAGACCTTCCTCGTCCTCACCGGCCTGACCTCGGAGGCGGAGATCGACCGCTTCCCCTTCCGACCCTCCAAGGTCGTGAAGTCGATCGCGGACCTCGTCGACCGCGTGTAGCGCCCACCGGGCGCCGCCCCTGCGGATGCGAAACCCGCCGAACCGGGTGACCCTGCCAGTACCAGGAGGTCACAATGCGTTCAGGTCCCCTCGCTCTCCGTGCCGCAGGGGCGGCACTGGCTCTGGTGCTCGCTCCCGGCGCCGCCACCGCCCTCGCCCACGACGGCGTCCAGGTCACCGTCACCCCGTCCGCCGCCGCACCCGGAGCCGACGTCGACGTTCGCGCCCAGGGCTGCAAGGGCACCACCGGCGCCGCCAAGTCCCCGGCGTTCGTCGCGGACGCCGAGCTGACCGGCCGGGACGGCGGCGACTACGCCGTCTTCGGCGGGGCCACCGTCCGGACGGGCCTCGAAGACGGCACCTACAAGGTCTCCGTCACCTGCGACGGCCACGACCACCCCGACGTCGGCACCCTCACCGTCCGCCACCACCAGCGGCCCACCCACCGCCCGGCCCCGGTCGCCCCCGTCGCCCCGGTCCGCGCGGGCGGCGGCGGCACCGCGGCCTTCGCCGCCCCCGCCGCGCCCGGTGTCGCCCAGACGGCGAGCGAGGACGGCCTCGGCACCCCGTACACCCTGCTCGGCCTCGGCATGGCCGGCGCCGCCGCCGTCGCGGTCGCCTTCCGGAGCTCCCGCCGCCGGCGTACGGAATAGGCGTGGCCGCGTCGAGCCACCCGGTCACCGGCGTGGCCTGGGCGGTCCTGCTCCTCGGGCTCTGGCTCTGGGGCCACGACGCGGCCCGGGGCCCCGGCGGCAGCTCGGCCCCCACGCACGGCGACATCGCGGCGGTCGGCCGCCCCCTGGGCGTGGACCTGCCGCCGTCCCGGCCGCCGATACCGGACACCGCCGAGCCCCGCCGGGTCGAGATCCCCGCCCTCGGCATCGACGCCCCCGTCGTCCCCCGGGGCCTCGACGCCACCGGGGCGGTGGACCCGCCCCCGTACGAGCTGCCGCACACCGTCGGCTGGTACGGCCCCGGCACCACCCCCGGCGCGGCGGGCCCCGCCCTCCTCGTCGGCCACGTCGACACCGACACCCGCCCCGCCGTCTTCTACGGCCTCAGCGCCACCCGCCCCGGCGAGACCGTCCGCGTCACCCGGACGGACGGTTCGGTCGCGGTCTTCACCGTCGACGACGTCTCCGTGGTCCCCCGCGACGCCTTCGACCCCGGGAAGGTCTACGGACCCCACGACCCCACCCGCTCCGAACTGCGGCTCATCACCTGCGGCGGCGCCTTCGACCGTGAGGCCGGCCTGTACACCGCGAACGTGGTCGTCTCGGCCTACCTGACGGGCGCGGAGTAGCTCCGGGGGCGGCGGGGGCCGCTCCGGAGGACCTGGCCGCGGCCGGCGGACCGCGTCCCACGGGCCGCCGGCCGGGCCGGTCCTCGACCGCGGGCTCACGGGCTGCGGGAGGAGCCCGGCGCCGCCGCGGGAGGCGGGAGTTCCGCACACTGTAGAGGGCCGTGCCTCGCACGGCCCAGAGCGCTGCCGTGTCACGATGGTCACGACTCCACCACCCCGCACGCGCCCGAGGCCCGTATGCCCGCACGCCCGCACGCGTCCCCCGCCGGCCCCGGGCCCGTGCCCCTTCCTCCCGCGCCGCGCGGCCCGTCGCACCCGCCCCCGCACCGGCCCCTCGCGGCCCTCGCGCTCCTGGGACTCCTCGCGGTCACGGGCTGCGGGACGCCCGGCGCGGAGCCGGGCGCGCCCGGCCCGTCGGCGGCCTCCGCCCCCGCCCCCTACTGGGTGAACCCGGACGGGAAGGCCGCCCGCGCCGTGGCCGCCCACCGCGCGGCGGGCCGGACCGCCGAGGCCGCGCTGCTCGGCCGGATCTCGACCCACCCGGTGGCGGAGTGGATCGGCCCCGACCGGCCGGAGGCGGAGGCCCGGGCGCTCACCGAGGCGGCGGCGAAGGCCGGCCTGGCCTCGCTGCTCGTCCTCTACGACATCCCGAACCGCGACTGCGGCCTCCACTCGGCCGGCGGCGCGCGCGACGGGAAGGCGTACCTCGCCTGGGTGGACGCCGTCGCCCGGGGGATCGGCGCGCGGCGGGCGACGGTGGTCCTGGAGCCGGACGCGGTGATGCACGTGGTCGACGGCTGCACCGTCGAGCGGCAGCCCGGCGAGCGGTACGCGCTGCTCAGGTCCGCCGTCGAGCGCCTCCGGAGGCAGCCGCAGGTCACCGTCCACCTGGACGCGGGCAACGCGGGCTGGGCCGCTCCGGAGAAGCTGGCCGAACCGCTCCGGCAGGCCGGCATCGCCGCCGCCGACGGCTTCGCGGTGAACGTCTCGAACTTCCGCACGACCGAGGAGAGCGTGGCGTACGGGCGCGCGCTCTCCGCGCTGGTCGGCGGCAAGCCCTTCGTCGTCGACACCAGCCGGAACGGAAACGGCCCCTACGCCGAGGGCGACCCGGCGGAGAACTGGTGCAACCCGCCGGGCCGCGCGCTCGGCGAGCCGCCGACCCTGCGGACGGGCGACCCGCTGGTCCGCGCCTATCTGTGGATCAAGCGGCCCGGCGAGTCGGACGGGGAGTGCCGGGGCGGCCCGAGGGCGGGGGAGTGGTTCGACGCGTACGCCCTGGAACTCGCCCGCAACGCACGGTAGTCGGAGTGTGGCGACAAGAAGGCCCCGCGCTTTCGCGAGGGGCCGTCTCTGTCGGTGCGCCGCCAGGGACTCGAACCCCGGACCCCCTGATTAATATTAAGCTGCGGGAACCAACAGAG